>JBAXFU010000021.1:0-37806 GCA_037139735.1 Phycisphaerae bacterium | reverse complement strand
TGTTCTTCTCGCCGCGGAACATCGTCGTGCCGCCGTCGGGCCAGGTGAAGGTCTCCGCGCCGTTGTCGGTCGAGTACATGACGATGGTGTTGTCCTCGAGGCCGAGCGCCTTGAGCTTGTCGAGGACTTGGCCGACGTGGCCGTCATGCTCGACCATGCCGTCGGCGTAGACGCCCAGGCCCGTCTTGCCCTCCGACTCGGCCTTGAGGTGCGTGAAGATGTGCATGCGGGTGGAGTTCCACCAGAGGAAGAAGGGCTTGTCGGCCTTGGCGGCGCGTTCCATGAAGTCGAGGGCCTTGGCGGTCACCTCTTCATCGATGGTCTCCATGCGCTTGCGGGTGAGGGGGCCGGTGTCGGTGATGCGGCCGTCGGCGAAGGAGTGAATGACGCCTCGGGGGCCGAACTTCTTCTTGAACTCCGGGTCCTTGGGATAGTCCGGGTTCTCCGGCTCCTCCTCGGCGTTGAGGTGGTAGAGGTTGCCGAAGAACTCGTCGAAACCGTGCGCCGTGGGGAGCATCTCGTCGCGATCGCCCAGGTGGTTCTTGCCGAACTGGCCGGTGACATAGCCGCGTGCCCGCAGCAGCGTCGGGATCGTCGGATCCTCCTTGCGCATGCCCTCGGGTGCGCCGGGGAGTCCGACCTTGGTCAGGCCGGTGCGGATGGGAGACTGACCGGTGATGAACGCCGCGCGACCCGCCGTGCAACTCTGCTGGCCGTACCAGTCGGTGAAGAGCGCGCCCTCGCGGGCGACGCGATCGATGTTGGGCGTTCGATAGCCCATCATGCCCATGTTGTACGCGCTGATGTTGAACTGTCCGATGTCGTCACCCCAGATGACCAGGATGTTCGGACGACGGGCCGTGTTCTGCGCCCAGGCGCTCGACGGAGCCGCGGCGAGAACGACAATCGCCGCCAGCGTGGCGATCGCGCAGCCGCAGCGTTGCAGCAAATTCTTCAAAGGCGATTTCATGTGCACTGAACTCCTTGCAAGAGGGGAGGAACGAAGTGATGACCTGTCAGGGCTTCGCGGGCGTGGGGGGCGTGGCGGGCGCGATCTCATCGGCCTTGCGCCGGGCATCGTCGGGGGTCATGATGCAGCGAAACCCAAGGTGCATCAGGCCGGTGTCAGGCGGGCAGGCCATGCGGGCCGACGGACGGTACGACGCGCAGTAGGAGTCGTTGCAGAGGAATGATCCTCCCCGGTGGACGCGACTCTCGGGGGCGTCCGGATTGCGAGGATCGAGCGAACGGGCCGGACCGGTCGGATTGACGATCACGACGCCCTTGCCGGCCTCGAGCACCTGTCTCGCGTAGGTGTCGGGACGATACAGGTCGGCGCACCACTCCCACACGTTGCCGGCCACGTCGAAGAGCCCGTACCCGTTGGCGGGAAAGCTCCCGACGGGGGCCGCGCCTGCGAAGCCGTCTTCCTTGGAGTTGTCCGACGGGAATCGACCCTGCCAGGTATTGGCTCGCTTCGCGTCGATGGGAGCGTCGCCCCAAGCGTTCACCTTGCCGTCAAGACCGCCGCGAGCCGCGAACTCCCACTGGGCCTCGGTGGGCAGCCGCTTGCCCGCCCAGCGGCAAAACGCCTGCGCATCCTCGAAGGCCACCTGCACCACCGGGAAACGCTCCTTGCCGACCAGATCGCTTCCCGGCCCCTCGGGGTGCCGCCACGACGCGCCGGCGGTCCACCGCCACCACTTCGTGTGGTCGTCGAGGCCGGTCGCCTCCTCGGGCGCCTTGAAGACCAGCGACCCGGGCTGGAGCATGGAGTCGTCGGGCTTGGGCGTTCCCGGCGGCACCTGCTTGCGGAGTTCCTCCCAATCGATGGGACGCTCGGCCACCGTGACGTAGCCCGTGGCCTTGACGAACGCGTCGAACTGCTGGTTGGTGACCTCCGTGGCGTCCATCCAAAAGCCGTCGACTCGCACGCGATGAATGGGCCGCTCGTCGGGACGAGCCAACGGATCGACGCTGCCCATCGAGAACTCGCCGCCGGGAATCCACACCATGCCGGCGGGCGAGGGGCCCGGCGGGGGCTTGGCGGTCGGCCCTCGTGACGCCTGAGCGCACGCGATGATGATGACGGAGACAAGCACGTTCATGACGCTGGCCGGGCGAACCGATCCTTGCGGGACCATAGGGGGGCATCGTCGACGCCGCCTGCCGGGTGACTGTTTCATGCCAGACATGGACTCGCATGCCCCGCCTGGAGTCTCCTGCGCGGGGCATCGTCGCGGCCGATGGAGATCCTGCGGCGGCGACACGCCGCACGCGGCGCGAACCTTGCAACAATCCCCCATATGGACAACGGCATCGACGCGCTGATCCCGCCGCAGGTGGCGGCCAAGGCCGAGGACGTGGGGGTCGCGAAGGCGAATCTGGACGCCGTTTCGACGTTCCTGCTGGCGACCCTGGCCGGGGCGTTCATCGCGTTGGGGGCCGTCTTCTCGACGACCGTGGCCACGGGCCTCTCCGGGGCCGTGCCCTTTGGCATCGGGCGATTGCTCGCGGGACTTGCCTTCTCGCTGGGGCTCATGCTGGTGGTGACCGCAGGCGCGGAGCTCTTCACCGGCAACAACCTGCTGGTGATGGCTTTCGCCAGCGGGAAGATCTCGCTGCGGTCCTTGCTGCGCAACTGGGTGATCGTGTACATCGGCAACTTCGTGGGCGCGGTGGGGACCGCCGCGGGGATGCTGTTGGCGGGCTTCCACATGATGGGCACGGGGCAGGTGGGACGGACGTGTCTCGACCTGGCGGCGGCGAAGTGCTCGCTCGATTGGACGGAGGCGTTGGCGAGGGGGGCCTTCTGCAACGCGTTGGTGTGCCTGGCGGTGTGGATGTGCATGTCATGCCGCGGCACGGGCGAGAAGCTGCTGGCGACGATGCTGCCGGTGGCGGCCTTCGTGGCGGCGGGCTTCGAGCACTCGGTGGCGAACATGTACTTCGTGCCCGCGGCGATCATGGTTCGGGAGTTCGCGGCCGACGGCTTCTGGACGGCGATCGAGTCGCCGCCGTCGCAGTGGGCATCGATCACGACATGGCGGTTCGTGGCGGGGAACCTGGTGCCGGTGACCATCGGCAACATCGTGGGCGGGAGCGTGATGGTGGGCGTGGTGTACTGGCTGGCGTATCGCCGTCCGGGGCGTGCCTGAAACCTCGTGCTATCCTGTCCCGGGCGCATGCCGGCCCACAGGAGTCACGACCATGGCGAAGAAGATGACGACCAAGGGCGGCCAGCGGACCAACATCACGAGCGCGAGCGGACAGAAGTCTCGTTCCCAGACGAGCACGCCCCACTCGGCGAGCCGCATGGAACCCTCGCACGGCACCAAGGCGCCGAAGAACGCCCGCAAGAAGGGCTGAACGTCGGGGCCATTCACCCCGTCCATTGCCGCGTTCCGTTCGCCCGGCAGGGCGGACCTGTCGTAGCCGTGCGGCGCAGCCCGGCTTGGCGGGCCAGTCCACGGACGAGCGCCGAGCCGCGGATGGACGCGACGACCGACGCACGCGACCTAGCGGCGAGGTCGCCGGTGTCGATCTTTTCGACGAACCCTCGCGAATCGTCGCTCCGGCCGTGGGCTTGCTCGAAGACTCGCCGCGCCGCACGGCTACGCCTCGCTTGCCCTTGCGGGCGACGAGCCTCGCGGCCCTCACCACGCCGGACACACTCGCTGGCGGGGAAGCCTGCAACCATCTGGCCGGCAGCCGACCCTCACCGTCGCCGCGCCCGGACCCTTCCCTCCGCCGTACCATCGGCGTGCTCGCGGCGGTCCTCATCCTGGCCTTTCTGATGGTGCTCAACGGCATCTTCGCCATGTCCGAACTGGCGATGATGACGAGCCGCCAGTCTCGCCTGCAGCAATCGGCGAAAGCGGGAAGTCGCGGGGCCGCCGCCGCCTTGGCGTTGGCCCGGGAACCCACCAGGTTCCTCTCGACGGTGCAAGTTGGCATCACGCTGATCGGCATCCTCGCGGGCGCCTTCGGCGAGCGATCGCTTTCCGACGAACTCGTGCCCGTGATCGCCAAGGTGCCGGCGTTGGCGCCCTACGCCGACATGATCGCCCTCTTCGCGGTGGTGCTGCTGATCACCTATTTGTCGCTGGTGGTGGGCGAACTGGTGCCCAAGCGGATCGCGCTGGCACATCCTGAAGCGGTGGCCTCGGCCATCGCCATTCCGCTCAACGCCCTGTCGGCGATCGCCGCGATCCCGGTACGGATCCTGACCTGGTCGACGGAGGCGCTCCTCCGAGGCCTTCGCATCAGGCCCCGCGTCGGCGATGACGTCTCCGAGGAGGACGTCAAGGCGCTCATCGCCCGCGCGGCCACCACCGGCGTCTTCACCCCCCAGGAACTTCAACTGCTGCAACGCACGATGCGGGCGGGCGACCTGATCGTGAGAGACCTGATGGTCTCTCGCCAGGACGTCGTTTGGATCGACGAGACGGAGCCCCTCGACGCCGTGCGGGTGCTGGTGGGCACGAGTCCCCACTCGCACTTCCCCGTCTGCCGCGGCGATCTCGACACGCTCGTGGGCGTGGTGCACGTCAAGGACCTCATCGCCTACGGCTTGCTGGCGGGAACCGACTTCAAGCTCGCCACGGTGGCGCACAAGCCGATGTTCGTCCCGGAGACGATGCCCGCGCTTCGGCTGCTCGACCAGTTCCAGCGTTCGCGAACGCACATCGCCTTCGTCGTGGACGAATACGGCGCGATGCAGGGGTTGCTGACGCTCAACGACGTGACCAGGGCGATCGTCGGCGATGTCAGCCGCAAGGGCGACCCGTCGGCCCCGACGATGACGCGTCGCGACGAGCGGTCGTGGCTCGTCGACGGACGCCTGCCGCTGCACGAACTGGTGCAGACGCTCAACCTGCCGACGGAGGTAGAGGCCGAACTCCCCGACGTCAGCACGGTCGCCGGCCTGGTCACGACGCTCACCGGACGCATCCCCTCCGAGGGCGAAAAGGTCGAATGGCAGGGGTACGTCGTCGAGGTGATGGACATGGACGGCGTCCGCGTCGACAAGCTGCTGGTGACGCTGCCGGTGGATCCTCCGGCCGCCACCTGAGCCTGTCGCCCCACGCCCCGGCGCGGCCAAGTTACCATCGGCCATGACGCCCGTCCCCCCGCTGCTGCTGGCCGCTTCGGCGCAGCATCTGCCGCTGCTCACCACGCTGGCCGCCGCCTTCTTCGCGGCGTGGATCCTGGGCCTGCTCACCCAGCGGCTGGGCCTCTCCCCCATCGTCGGCTACCTGCTGGCCGGCATCGTCATCGGCCCGCACACGCCCGGCTTCGCGGGCGACGTGGGGCTGGCCCAGCAGGTGGCCGAAGTGGGCGTCATCCTGCTCATGTTCGGCGTGGGCTTGCACTTCGATCTCGCCGACCTCTGGAAGGTCCGTCGGGTCGCCGTCCCCGGCGCCATCGGTCAGAGTCTCGTGGCCACGCTCGCGGCGGCAGGCCTCTTTCACCTGCTGGGCTGGGGCCTCTCGGCGGGGCTCGTGACCGGCATGGCGATGGCCGTCGCCAGCACCGTCGTGCTCCTCCGCGTGCTCATGGACAAGGGCCTGCTCCAGACCAGCCACGGCCACGTGGCGGTGGGCTGGCTCATCGTCGAGGACCTGCTGACCGTGCTGGTGCTCGTGTTGCTGCCGCTGCTGGGGGACAAGGCCCCCGCCGCCGGCGCGGCCTCGGGCATCGCCGCCTTCGCGTGGGCCTTCGCCAAGCTCGGGATGATGGTCGTCATCGTCCTCGTGGCGGGCTCGCG
This sequence comes from Phycisphaerae bacterium, assembly GCA_037139735.1. GTDB lineage: Bacteria > Planctomycetota > Phycisphaerae > Phycisphaerales > UBA1924 > UBA2402. The sequence goes on along the minus strand of JBAXFU010000021.1, from coordinate 32,036 downwards.
CGTCGTGCCGTGGATCCTCACGCAGGTCGCCAAGCTGCGCTCGCCCGAACTCTTCACGCTCACCGTGCTGGTGCTGTCGGTGACCATCGCCGTGGGGTCGGCCACCATCTTCGGAGCGTCGGTGGCCCTGGGCGCGTTCCTCGCGGGCATCGTCGTCGCGCAGTCGCCCGTGAGCCATCAAGCCGCCGCGGACGCCCTGCCGATGCGCGACGCCTTCTCGGTCATCTTCTTCGTGTCGGTGGGCATGCTCTTCGACCCGTCGTTCGTGCTCCGCGAGCCCGCGATGGTCGCGGCGGCGCTCGCCGTCGTGCTGCTCTTCAAGCCCGTGGCGGCCCTGGTCATCGTCGCCCTCTGCGGCTACCCGGTCCGCACGGCGCTCACCGTCGCCATCGGCCTGGCGCAGATCGGCGAGTTCTCCTTCATCGTCGCCCAGGTCGCCGGAGAGCACGGCCTCATGCCCCCCGATTCCATGAGCGTGCTCGTGGCCGCGGCGATGATCTCCATCACCCTCAACCCGCTCCTCTTCGGAGCCTTGGACCGCATCGAGCGGGGCGTCGCGGGCGTGCCGTGGCTGTTGCGGCTCCTCGAGGCGCGACATGACGCCCGCACCCGCCACCTCAACGAGGCGGGCCGGGACGCCGCCGCCGTCGAATCCCGCCCGCTGGCCATCATCGTCGGGTACGGCCCCGTGGGTCGGCTCGTCGACGCCATGATCCGCGACGCGGGCCTGGCCACCGTCGTCATCGACATGAACATCGACACCGTCCGGTCGCTGGCCAACGCGGGACGCACCGCGATCTACGGCGACGCCACGCGGCGCGAGGTGCTCGAGCAGGCGGGCCTCCGCAAGGCTCAACACCTCGTCGTGACGCTTCCCGACAGCTCGGGCCGCGTCTCGCTCGTGATGGCCGCCAGAGAACTCAGCCCCGCGGTCGAGATCACCGTTCGCGCCCGCCACCTCGCCGAACGCGAGCCGCTGGTGCAGGCCGGCGCGGCCAAGGTCGTCTTCGAGGAGGGCGAGGCGGGCGTGGCGCTCGCTCGCCACGTGCTGGAACGACGCGGCTTGGAAGCCGCCAAGATCGATCAGGTGCTCGTCGCCGTGAGGCGGCTCTGGAAGATGCAGGACTGAAACGCCGGCTCACTTGGCGAGCACGTGCTCATCGATGGCCAGCCAGTACTCGCGTTGTTGCGAGAGCCCCGAGTTGTGCGAACCGTCGAGCTCCACGAGCGTCGCCCCGCTCGCCGTCGCCAACTCGCGACCGTGCGAGATCGGGACGATCTCGTCTCCCCTCGCGTGCAGGATCAGGATCGGCGCCTTGATCCGGGGCAACGCCTCGTCCGTGCGAAACGGATTGGTCACGAGAGCCGGCGGCACCCCGTACGACCACGCGAAACTCGCCACGCTCAGGAAGGGCGACTCGAGCACCAACGCCGCGAGTCGCGACCCTTGCTTCACGGCCACCTGGGCAGCCACGCCCGTGCCCAGCGAGCGGCCGTGCAGGATCAACCGGTCGTCCCGGCGGTCGTCCCGGCGGTCGTGCTCGCCCGCGGCCATGACGGACTCGATCGCGTCGGTCACGTCGAGCACGATGGCGGCCTGCGAGGGGGATCCGGGCGTGCGGCCGTAGCCTCGGTACTCGGGGAGAAGCACGTCGAAGCCACGCGCGTTCCACTCGCGGGCCTCGTGCAGCGCGTCGTCGATCAACTCGGCGTTGCCGTGCAGAAAGCAGGCCAGCCCCTTGGCGGGGCGCTCGGGCGCGTGGACGAGCCAAGCTTCGGTGCGAACGCCGTCGGCATGAGGGATCCAGTGACGCTCGAGGCCGGGTTCGGCCGCGATGATCGGGTCGGAGAGTCCGGGCCCGGCGACGGAGGCCATGAAGAGCAACCGCGACTGTGCCGCGTAGACCGTGACGCACCACACGGCGTACGCGAAGGCGGCCAAGGCCGCCATGCGGCGGAACCTGCGTCCCCACGCCGGCGTGGACGGTGCCTTTTCGGTCATGCATCACTGTACCGGGGGACCCCCGGCCGGTTCCCGAAACGAATCCGACGCAAGGGCGGGAGCGAACTTCACCCACGGACTCCACGCGAACCAACAGGAATCACGCCATGACCACCCGCACGCTCGCCGCCGCCCTGCTTTCGATGTTCGCCGCCGCCCCGGTCATGGGACAGGAGGCCAACCTCGAGTTCGACGACGGCGTGGGCCGCTGGAGCACGGTGCTGGACGGCGTGATGGGCGGCCGCTCGACGGGCCGCATTTCGCAGGACGAAAGGGGCCTGCTGCGGTTCACGGGCGAGTTGTCGCTCAAGAACAACGGGGGCTTCTCGTCGATTCGCACCTCGCTGCCGCAGGGCACCTTCGAGGGCAAGGAAGGCCTTGCCTTCCGCGTGAAGGGCGACGGTCGCCGCTACCAGTTCGACGTCCGCTGCTCGGACGTGCGGCTGATGGCCGGCAGCTTCCAGGTGAAGTTCGACACCAAGGCCGGCGAGTGGACGACGCTGGAGTTCCCCTTCCGCGAGTTCCGCTTGTACAACTTCGGCGAACTGGTCGACAACGCCCCTCGCCTGCGTCCCGAGCGGGTCGAGTCGATCGGCTTCACGCTGGCCGACAAGAAGGAAGGTCCCTTCGCCTTCGAGGTCGATTGGATCCGCCCCCTCGGCGGCTCGGCCGCCGCGAACGGCGGATCACTCGGCACGGTCGCGGAGAAGGCGGGGCTGACGACGCTCCTGTCGCTGGTCAAGGCCGCCGGGCTCGAACTGCCCAAGGGCGAGCGGGTCACGATCTTCGCGCCCACCAACGAGGCCTTCGCGAAGCTTCCGAAGGAGAAGGTGGAGTTCCTGACGAGCGAGAAGGGCAAGGCCACGCTCGCGGCCATCCTGCGTCATCACGTCGTGGCCTCGAGCATCGAGTCGCCCGCGCTGCTGGCGCGACGCAGCGTCGTCGCCCTTTCGGGCCAGTCGCTGAAGATCGACGCCGACGCGTTGACGGTCGGCGGCGCGAAGGTGCTCGCGACCGACGTCGGCTTCGACGGCGGGCTGGTGCACGTCATCGACTCGGTGATGGTGCCAGAACTGCGGACGATCGCGGAGATCGCCACGCAGGAGCCGCGGCTTTCGTCGCTGGTGAAGGCCCTCGTCGCCGCGGACCTGGCGGGCCAGTTCGGCGATCGAAACCCCGGCCCCTGGACGGTGCTGGCCCCCACCGACGACGCCTTCGCCGCCCTGGGCGAGGAAGCCTTCAAGGAGCTCGCGGCGAATCCCGACCGCCTGCGGGCCGTGCTGGCGGCTCACGTGATTCCAGGATCGATCCGCCGCTCCGACATGCCCGCGATGGGCAAGGCCCGGACGCTCGGCGGAGGCAGCGTGCGGCTCGCGCTCGAGAACGGCAAGGTCGCCGCGGGCGGCGCGACGATCATCGTGGCCGACATCGAGGCCTCCAACGGCGTGATTCACCTGATCGACCGCGTCATCAAGCCCGAAGCCGCGTCGGAGGGCATGTCGCCCGTGCCGGCCGTCGATCCGGCTCGCGTCGCGGCCATCATCGAGTTGGCCATCGAGCGTGGCGCCCCGATGTTCAACGCGGGCGACGTGGCGGCGTGCGCGGCGATCTACGAGGTGGCCGTCACGTCGATCATCGAACTCGGCGGTCCGTCGCTGCCCGCCACGACCCGAGCGGTCCTCGCGGAGGCCATCGAGACGGCCCGCCGCGAACGCGACGCCTCCGAGCGGGCGTGGATCTTCCGACGCGCGATGGACAAGGCGTATTCGCGTGCCACCGCCGGCACCGACTGAGTGGATCAACCAGCGGCGCATGAGCCGAACCCGCAACGCGGGTGACTTGAACCCGCCGTGACGCGCGACACGCGCGCTCGCCCTCATCAGGGGCGAACGAGAAGGTGGCCCTCGGTCGTCGGCCCCTCACGGGGCCGGACGCGATTGGACGTTCTTCCACGAGTTCCCTCACCCGCTTCGCGGGTTCGGTCACTCGTGGCAACACTCGTGGGCCCTGCGGGCCCCTGGCACGGGCATGCTTTGGTTCCGCAGGGGGCGACGACCGTGGCGGCGGGGGAAACGAACCCGCATCGACTCAACTCGTCGAACCCCGCCGCGGCGGCAGCACTGCACGCATCGCCTCGAACGAAATCAGCAACAGGCCCGTCGTGAGCACGGTCGTCGCGAGCACCTTGACCATCGGGGGAACCTCCCACTCGCGAAGCGTGAGAGGCACGATGACGCACAGGGGCAGGTGCGCGAGGTAGATCCAGTACGATGCGTCCACCAATCGCCTCGTGAAACGGCCCGGCGCGGTGATGAGGGACTCGGCCAGGCCGATGCCGCCGAGGATGATCCACCAAACGCTGGTGGCCACGACGGCGCGGGCGACGAGGCCGACGGCGTCGGCGCCCGGGCGACCGAAGCCGATCAGGCTCGCGGCGATGCACGCCAGCGTCGCCGCGGCCAGCGAGGCGACCATCAGCAGGCGACGCCTGATCGCGAGACGTTTGAGGTCCTCGATCACGTCGCGCCGACGCCAGAGGAGCCAGCCGACACCGAAGGGCAGGGCGTATGCCGCGAGCACCTTGAGGTCGGGGGCGAAGGCGCCCGGCGTGTCGAGCATCGGGCCCTTCATGGGGAGCAGCGCAAGCGTGCCAACGAGGCCAAGCAGCGGGAGGCGGAACGAGCCCGAGAGCGAACGACCGGCGAGGTCGTCGAGCCGCCGTCGCCACGACGACGGGAGCATCCGCAGCAGCACGACCAGGGCGCCGGCCGCGACATAGAGCAGCAGCAGGTACCAGAGGAACCAGAGGTGCGCGGGGGAGGGATCGGCCCAGGGCGAGGCGAGGGTCTCGCGCGGGAAGGCGGCGATGGAGGCCTCGAGCGACGGCGCGTGGTCGCGAACGGCGGCGAGGATGAAGGCGGCCTTGACGAGCGGGAAGAGCGCCACCCAGCCGACGACGAGGGGAAGGGCGATGCGACGGAGTCGATCGGCGAAGAGGCCGACCATGCCGCGACGTTCGAGCATCATCGCGCCGAAGAAGCCGGCGAGGAGGAAGAAGGCGGGCATGCGGAAGGCGTGGATGAAGACCACAAGCACGCCGGCCAAAGGGGAGGTATCGGGTTCGCGAGCGGACCAACCGCCGTCGGCGGGGCCGGGGATGTAGTTGCACGCCGCGTGGAGGAGAACGCCCAGGAGCATCATCGCGGCGCGGAGGACGTCGAGCCCGTGGTAGCGGGTCGTCGGCGTCGCGGGGGCGGCGGCGACCTCGCAGCGATCCCCCGGGGCGGGCCAACGATTCCGCCGCGCCGCGAGGAACGCGTAGATCGCGTCGCGAAGACCCCGGGGCACGAGCCTTCCCAACGCGAGCACTCGCCACGGGAACCGCAGGCGACGGGCCACGGCGAGGGTGGCGTCGGAGCGGATGAGGAGGCGATCTCCATCGACGACGACCATCGAGTCGGCAGCGGCGACGGCGGGATCGACGCCCGGGCGAGCGAAGAGCTCCGCACCGACGGGCCCCTCGCGAGGTTCGAAGCGGAACGTGCCCGGGGGCGCGTGGCGGGTCGCCCACGCGACCGACGCGTGGCACAGCCCGCAGCGTCCGTCGTAGAGGACCGTGAGAGGGTGGGCGTCGGGCACGCGAGAGGGTACGGCCGAGGGCCGAAGGTGATATGCTGAGCCCGTGACGACCGCAACTCCACGCACGCTCCGCACCGTAATCGCGGCCAGCTCGGCGGGCACGCTGATCGAGTGGTACGACTTCTACATCTTCGGGTCCCTGGCGACGATCATCTCGGCGTCGTTCTTCCCCAAGGGCAACGACACCGCGGCCCTGCTGGCAACGCTCGCCACCTTCGCCACGGGCTTCGTGGTGCGGCCCTTCGGGGCGATCTTCTTCGGCGCCCTGGGCGACATCGTGGGCCGCAAGCACGCCTTTCTCGTCACGCTCCTTCTGATGGGCGGCTCGACGTGCGCCATCGGCGTCCTGCCCACGTATGAGCAGGCGGGACTGCTTGCGCCCGTGCTTCTGGTGCTGCTGCGGCTGCTGCAGGGGCTCGCCATCGGCGGCGAGTACGGGGGCGCGGCGACGTACGTGGCAGAGCACGCGCCCGACGGGCGGCGCGGCTTCTACACGTCGTTCATCCAGACGACGGCGACGCTGGGGCTCTTCGTGTCGCTGGGCGTGATCCTGGCGTGCCGCCGCGGGGTGGGCGAGGAGCAGTTCGCCCAGTGGGGCTGGCGGATTCCCTTCATCCTCTCGCTGGTGCTGGTGGCCTTCTCCTTCTGGCTTCGCCGCACGCTGAAGGAGTCCCCCGCGTTCGTGGCGATGAAGTCGTCGGGAGGCGGCTCGAAGACGCCGATCCGCGACAGCTTCGGCAACAAGGAGAACCTGCGGCTGGTGCTGATCGCGCTGCTGGGGGCCACGGCGGGGCAGGGCGTGGTCTGGTACACCGGCCAGTTCTACGCCCTCTACTTCCTGCAGACGACGCTCAAGGTCGAGTTCGTCACGGCCAACATCGTCGTCGCCGTCGCGTTGCTGCTGGGCACGCCCTTCTTCATCGTCTTCGGCGCGCTTTCCGACCGGATTGGGCGCAAGCCGGTCATGATGACCGGCTGCCTCTTGGGCTCGCTCCTGTACTACCCCATCTACAAGGCCATGACGGCGGCGGCCGGGTTCGTTCCGGGCGTCGATGGCGCGCCGGGCTCGAGCCCCGACCCGAACGTGGTGCTGCTCACGCTGCTGGTGCTGTCGCAGGTACTGCTGGTCACGATGGTCTACGGGCCCATCGCGGCCTTCCTGGTGGAACTCTTCCCGACGCGGATCCGCTACACGTCGATGTCGCTGCCGTACCACATCGGCAACGGCGTCTTCGGCGGGCTGGTGCCATTCGTGGGCACGGCCATCGTCGCCCGCACGGGCAACATGTACGCGGGCCTGGCCTATCCCATCGCGGTGGCGGCCCTGACCTTCGTCGTCGGCATGCTCTTCCTGCGGGAACGTCGCACGGCTGAAGGGTTCAGCGAGTCCTGACGCGGAAAGGTCGGCTCGAACGGAACGACCGGCGGGCGGTGAGGCGTTGAACGCGTGACCCCGCGTTGCCACGCTTCTCGCTCCCTCCGTCACCCTGGAACACCCGCACCAAGGGCCCGCAGGGCCCACGGGCGTAGCCACGAGTGACCGAACCCGCGCAGCGGGTGAGGGAACTCGTGGAGACGACGCCCAGATGCGCACGGCCCCGATGAGGGGCCGACGACCATACCCCCACCCTCGTCCGCCCCTCACGGGGCGTGTGCGCGTATCGGCTCCACGGTGGGTTCAACTCACCCGCAGAGCGGGTTCATTTCACCCGCCGCTACGCTCGTGGCCCCCTCCGGGGGCCTCGGATGCACGATGTCTTGGCCTTTCCCGATCGGCTTCGGTGGGCATCACCGGGGCTGCTGCTGGCTGGCGCAGTGGATCGCGCCCAGGCCCCAGATGAGCTCCCAGCAATCGATGCCGATGACATCGAGCTCGGGGAGCGCCAGGCGCAGGATCTCGAGGGCGAGGGCGTCGTTCTTGCGATCGCGGAAGGTGGGCACGAGGATCGCGCCGTTGACGAACGAGAAGTTGAGATAGGTGGCGGGGAGTCGCTGCCCCTCGCGGACGATGCGCCTGGGCATCGGGAGCACGCAGAGGTTGAAGGGCTTGCCGTCCTGGTCGCGGAGCAGTTCGCAGCGGCGGACGTTCTCCTTGAGCACCTTGTAGTTGGGGTCCTTGGGGTCGAGCTCGACGGCCACCGCGATGGTGTGGGGGTCGATGAACCGCGCGAGATCGTCGACGTGTCCGTCGGTGTCGTCGCCGTCGATGCCGTCACCGAGCCACAGCACCTTCTGCTGCCCGTAGTAGTCGCACAGATGCCTTTCGATCTGCTTGCGCGAGAGGCCCGGGTTGCGGTTGGGATTGAGCAGGCACGACTCGGTGGTGAGGAGCGTGCCGCGACCGTTGACGTCGATGGCGCCGCCTTCCATGACGATGCCGGGCTGGAAGACGGGCAGGCCGAGTTCCTCGGCGATGCGCGTGGGCACGGCGTCGTCGTCGGCGTAGGGAGGGTACTTGCCGCCCCAGGCGTTGAAGCCCCAGTCGACCACCGCCATCTCGCGCTTGCCGCCGCGACGGCGGACCACGAAGGCCGGGCCATGGTCGCGGCACCAGTTCTCGTTGGTGCGGATGTGATGGAACCGCACTCGCTTGAGGTTCACGCCGTGTTCGGCGAGCGTGGCCCGCACGATGGTCTCGTAGTTGTCGTTGGGCACGTTGACGTGCACCAACTCGCGGGGCGTGATCTCGCGGAAGATCGCCGCGAAGTTGGCGGGGACCGTCTCGTAGCGGCCGGGGAAGGAGATGCCCTCGGGCCTTGGCCACGAGAACCACGTGCCCGAGTGGGGCTCCCACTCGGCGGGAAAGGAGTACCCGAGCTGCGCGGGCGTCTTGTCGGTGATGACGCGGTGACGCGTGCGGGCGGAACGCTTGGCCATGAACGGGAACTCCTGTCAGTCGATGAAGCGGCGGGTGATGTCGCCGTAGGCGTCGATGCGGCGGTCGCGAAGGAAGGGCCAGTGCGTGCGGCTGAACTCGACGCGGGCCAGATCGCAGGGAGCGATGAGCACCTGCTCCTCGTCGACCGACGCCCGGGCGACGACCTCGCCGTTGGGCGCGGAGATGAAGCTCTGTCCCCAGAACTCGATGCCCGCCTTGCTGTAGGGCTTGCCGGCGGGGTCGAGCACGCGCTCGTGTCCGACGCGGTTGGGGGCGCAGACGAAGCACCCGTTGGCGATGCCGTGGGCCCGCTGCATGGTCTCCCACGAGTCGTGCTGGGCCTTGCCGTACTCGGCCTTCTCGGCGGGGTGCCAGCCGATGGCGGTCGGGTAGAAGAGGATCTGAGCGCCCTGCAGCGCGGTGAGGCGTGCGCCTTCCGGGAACCACTGGTCCCAGCAGATGAGCACGCCGATGCGGCCCACGGCGGTGTCGAAGGCGCGGAAGCCCGTGTCGCCGGGGGTGAAGTAGAACTTCTCGTAGTAGTGCGGATCGTCGGGGATGTGCATCTTGCGGTAGATGCCCTTGAGCGAACCGTCGGCGTCGATGATCACGGCCGTGTTGTGGTAGAGCCCGGCCGAGCGGCGCTCGAAGAGACTGCCGACGATGACGATCTTGTGCTTGCGGGCCGCGGCCTGGAGGGCCTTGGTGGAGGGGCCGGGGATGGGCTCGGCGTAGTTGAAGAACCGATGGTCCTCGCCTTGGCAGAAGTAGAGACTCGTGAAGAGTTCCTGGGTGCAGACGATCTGCGCGCCGGACTTGGCCGCGGCGTCGATGAGCCGCAGCTGGCGGGCGAGGTTGTCCTTCGGGGACTCGACGCACGCGAACTGCGTGAGCCCGACGTGCACGACGGAGGAGGAGGACCGCTTGGCCATGGGATCAGACGGTAGGGATCCACGCGGGTGCTTGGCGGATGCCGCAGCAGGGCGCGAGGAACGCGCGAAGATTGCGCGCAGGGGTCGGCAGCCGTGCGGAAGGTCCCGCCGCGTCCAGTAGCATTCGAGCGTGATTCCCCTCCGCACGACCCTCTTCGTCCTGTCCCTGGCGGCTTCCTGCGCCGCCGCACGCGACATCGTGCGCAAGGTGCTGATCATCGGCGTCGACGGCATGCGACCGGACGCGATGGTGGCGGCCGACGCGCCGAACTTCGACGCATTGATCGCGTCGGGTTCGTGGACCGACCAGTGCATGGCCGAGGACATCACGATCAGCGGTCCGGGTTGGTCGACGATCCTCACCGGCGTGCACCGCGACAAGCACGGCGTGACCGACAACTCCTTCGCCAACGCCAGGTACGACCGCTACCCGCACTTCTTCCGTCGCCTCGAGGCTGCCTGCCTCGCGTCGACTGCGTCGTTCGTGCAGTGGGGACCGGTGAACACCAGCATCTGCAACGGGTGCGCCGACACGGGCGCGGCCGGGGTGCCCGGAGACCAGGTGGCCGCGGCGTGCGTCAGCCTGCTGGCGACCGCCGATCCCGACGTGATCTTCCTTCACTTCGACGACGTCGACGGCGCGGGGCACGTCAACGGCTTTTCGCCGACGATTCCGGGCTACCTCCGAGCGATCGAACGGGTGGACGGTTTCGTGGGTCAGGTGCTCGCCGCCGTCGCCGCCCGTCCGAACGCCGCGTTCGAGGATTGGCTGGTCATCGTGACCAGCGACCACGGGGGCACGCCCGACGGAACGCACGGCCGCAACATCCCGGAGCACCGCCTGACCCCGCTGATCGTCTCGGGCCGGTCCGCGGCCCGCGGCGTGATCACGCCCGCGCCCACGCTGGCCGACGTCCCCGCCACCGTGATGGGGTTCCTCGGGGTGCCGATCGATCCGGCATGGGGATGGGACGGCGTTCCCGTGGGGATCGCGATGGCATCGTCCCCTTCGGCACCCTTCGCCTGCGTCGCACCGCCGCCGCCGCCGGTGGGCGCGTGCTGCCTGCCCGCGGGCGAGTGCGTGTCGCTGACCGCGGCCCTCTGCGACGAGCGGCGAGGCGCGTGGGCGGGCGAGGGCGTCGCCTGCGGCGCGGCCCCCTGCCTGATCTCCACTCGCCTGTTCTTCGAGGACTTCGAGGGCGTGACCCTGCGTGCCAACCTCGACGAAACGCTGGCGAACGCCGCGGCGTGGAGCGATGCGGCTCCTCCGGGGTGGGGCATCGATCGATCGCTGATGCCGGCGGGCGGGGTTCGAGAGTGGCGCGGGTGGAGCATCGCGTCTCGCACGTGGTGGTCGAACGCGGCGGGCGACCAGAATCGGTCCTTGTTCACGCGGGGCGTTGGCGCGGTGGCCGTGGCGGATCCGGACGAATGGAGCGACCTGCCGCGAGACCCCGGCCCTTACACCACGGTGCTGACCACGCCGGCCATCTCGTTGGCGGGCATGGCCCCGGGGACTGCGGAGTTGATCTTCGATTCGAGTTGGCGCCCCGAGGATCGCCAGACGGCGTACTTGACCGCGAGCATCGACGGCGGCCCGCCGATGCAACTGTTCAAGTGGACCTCGACGGCGGGGCCGGACTTCAAGCCCGACGCGGAGAACGAGCGGATTCGAGTGCGGCTGCTTCATCCGGAGGGAGCGACGAGCGTTCGACTGTCGTTCACGCTGGCGGAGGCGGGCAACAACTGGTGGTGGGCCCTCGACAACGTCGAGGTGCGGGCCACGTCGCTTTCGGCCCGGCGGCTGCTGCTGAGCGAGGACTTCGAGGGGGTGACGCTGGGAGCGACGGTGGACGAACAGCCGCCCGCGACGGGCGTGTGGAGCGGAACGCCCCCGCAGGGGTGGACGTTTGACGACAGCGGCGTGCCGGGCCTCCTGGATCCCGCCGTGGGCGTCACCGAGTGGGAAGGATGGGCGATTGCGGATAGGGCGTGGTGGTCGGCGACGGCACAGGACCAGCGCCGGTCGGAGTTCCGCAAGGCGGAGGGCGCCGTGGCGGTGGCGGATCCGGACGAGTGGGACGATCGCGGGTCTCCGAGTCGCCTGGGACCCTATCGCGCCGTGATTCGAACCCCGCGCATCCCGCTGGCGGGCATCGCTCGCGAATCGCTGGCCCTGTCGTTCGACTCGAGTTGGAGGCCGGAGGCGTCGCAGCGAGCGAGACTCATCGCTCGAACCGACGTCTCCGCGTCGACGACCGTGCTCGACTGGACGTCGACGCCGGGGCCGGCCTTCCACGCCGACGCCCCGAACGAGACGGTCTCGCTCCTGTCGCCGGTCGATGCCGCGGCGGGGTGGGTGCAGTTCGAGTTCGAGCTCTCGGACGCCCGCAACAACTGGTGGTGGGCCATCGACCACGTGCGTGTCACGGGCGTGCCCCTCTGTCTGGCCGACTTCAACGCCGACGGAGGCGTCGACGGAATGGATGTCGCTTCGTTCTTCGACGCGTGGGGTTCGGGCCAGGATCGCGCCGACGTGAACGTCGACGGGGGCGTCGACGGCAACGACATCGAGTCGTTCTTCGTTCGGTGGCAGGAGGGGTGCTGATGTCGGTCAACCCATGGAGCCTGCGATGAGCACCCTGACGACTCCGTCGCACGACGCGGCCTCGGACGCCTCCCACGCGGCCCGCGTGCTCGCCGCGTTTCCAGGCGGGTCCAACGGCGAGTTCGACCTGACGCCCGACCTGGTCACGGCCGTGGCCAAGGGCTCGGGATGTCGCCTCTGGGACATGCAGGGGCGCGAGATGCTCGACTTCTCGATGGGATGGGGCTCTGCGCTCGCGGGGCACGCGCACCCGGAGATCGTCGCCGCGACGGCGGCACGCCTTGCGCTGGGCACCAACTTCGCCACCGTGACCGACGCATCACTCTCGCTCGCCGAGACGCTCATCGGCCTGCAGCCGAGGCGGGAGTCCAAGGTCCGCTTCTGCGCTTCGGGCACGGAGGCGACGATGCATTGCCTGCGTTTGGCCCGGGCCTTCACGGGGAGGAGGCTCGTGCTCAAGTTCGAGGGGGCGTATCACGGCTCCAACGACGAGGGCGTGACGAGCCTGTTCCCGACGGGCAAGACGCCCTTTCCCAGGCCCGAGCCCTCGAGCGACGGCGTGCACTTCGCCGACACCATCGTCGCGCCCTTCAACGACCCGGATGCCGCGGCGCACGCCATCAAGTCGCACGCACGCGACCTGGCGTGCGTGATCGTCGAGCCGCTGCACCGCTGCTTGGCGCCTGCGCCGGGTTTCCTCGAGTCGCTGCGGGCGGCGTGCGACGAGGCCGGCGTGCTGCTGGTCTTCGACGAGGTGGTGACCGGCTTTCGCATGGCCTTCGGCGGCGCGCAGGAGCGCTGGGGCGTGCGCGCCGACCTCGTGGCCTACGGCAAGGCGCTGGGCGGAGGGATGCCCATCGGCGCGTTCGTCGGTCGCGCGGACGTGATGGACCTCGCTCGCGAGGCCCGCGCGGGAAAAACGACCTATGTATGGACGGCATCGACGCTGGGCGGCAACCCGGTCTCCGCCACCGCGTCGCTCGCCGCCTTGAGCATCTACGCCCGCGCGGGGGCGTACGACCGGCTCGAATCGCTCGGCGAACGCTTCCGCGAGCGCTTGAGGCGGGCGCTGCGCGACACCGGGCACGTCGGCCAGGTGATCGGCACGGGCCCCTTGGGCCAGATCGTCTTCTCGAACCTGCCGGTCGTCGACTACCGCTCGACCCTCGCGGGCGACCGGGCCAAGGCTCGCGCGATGATGCTGGGCCTCTTCCGCGCCGGCGTCTTCCTCAACCCCATGGGCACCAAGCTCTACCTCTCGCTCGCCCACGACGAGGCCGCCATCGAGGAGTTCGGGCGGCGGCTGGCACGCGTGCTGACCGACCTTCGCGACGGCGTTGCGCACGCTTGACGAAACCTGAACCTTCTCTTGGCGAAAGCCTCGCTGCGGCGAAGTATCCTCCGCCGGTCGCGAACATTCCACGAGGCACCCCATGCATCCCACCACGCTCCGCATCATCGAACTCTTCAACCGCTCGGGCAACTCGCAGTACGGCCACGAGGCCGTCACGCAGTTGCAGCACGCCCTTCAGGCGGCGTGGATGGGAGAGCGCGACGGGGCCGATGCGGCGCTCATCACCGCCGCCCTGCTCCACGACATCGGCCACCTGCTCCACGACCTCCCGGACGACGCGCCCGACCAGGGCATCGACGACCGCCACGAGGTGCTGGGCGAGCAGTGGCTGGCGCGGCACTTCGGGCCCGAGGTGGTCGACCCCGTCCGCATGCACGTGGACGCGAAGCGCTACCTCTGCACCGCGGAGGCGGATTATCTCGCCAAGCTCAGCCCCCCGTCGGTGCAGAGCCTTCACCTGCAGGGCGGGCTGATGAACGCGGCGGAGGTCGAGGTCTTCCGGGCGCACCCCCACTTCGAGCGGGCGGTGCGGCTGCGTCGCTGGGACGACGAGGCCAAGGACCCCGCCCTCGAAACCCCGCCCATCGGCCACTTCGCCCGCTACATCGACGAGGTGGCGGGACAGGGCGTCATCGCCTGAACAACGAGCACGCGATCCCTCTGCGGCACCCAGCGGAGTCACCCATGCACCAGACGCGTCGCGACTTTCTCCGGACGCTGGCCGCGCTGACGGGCGCGGGATCGCTCGCGCCGCTGGGCGCGTCGATCGCCCGCGCGGTCGCCATCGCGCCCCCTGAGGGCACCTCGTTCCTCGACGCCGAGCACGTCGTCATCCTGATGCAGGAGAATCGCTCCTTCGACCATGCCTTCGGCACGCTCCGCGGCGTGCGCGGGTTCGACGACCCTCGCGCCATGCGACTGCCCGACGGTTGCCCGGTGTGGGCGCAGGCCGACGCTTCGGGCCGCCGCTTCCTGCCCTTCCGGCTCGACCTCAAGGGAAGCCGGGCGACGTGGATGGGATCGCTCCCGCACTCGTGGACCGACCAGGTCGATGCGCTCCGCGGCGGCATGAACGATCACTGGCTGGTCGCCAAGCTGGCCGGCGAGAAGGCCTACGCGTCGATGCCGCTGACGATGGGGCACTACACCCGCGAGGACATCCCCTTCTACCACGCCCTCGCCGACGCCTTCACGGTGTGCGATCAGCACTTCTGCTCGACGCTGACGGGCACCACGCCCAACCGCCTGCACCTCTGGACGGGCACGATCCGCGCCCGCCAGCATGCAGACGCCAAGGCCAACACGCTCAACAGCGACGTCGACTACGGGCGGTGGGCCGACTGGACGACTTTCCCCGAGCGGCTCGAGGACCTTGGCGTCTCGTGGCGGGTCTACCAGAACGAACTGAGCATCGCCTCGGGGCTCACGGGCGAACACGACGCGTGGCTCTCGAACTTCACGGACAATCCCCTCGAGTGGTTCTCGCAGTACGGCGTGCGCTTCGCGAAGGTCCGCCGCGAGCACGTCGCGCGGCGGCTGGAGGCCCTGCCCGGCGAGATCGCCGCCGCCCGCGCCTCGGCGGGGGCCGCCAAGACCCTCGCCGCGCTCGAGCGAGAGCGACGCGACCTCGAGGCCGAACGCGCCGAACTCGACGGCCGGACCCCGGACGCCCGCATGCGACGCCTGCACGAACGGGCCTTTGGCACCAACGCCGCCGATGCGGCGTACCGCGACCTGATCGACTTCGCCTACGACGACGAAGGCATTCGCCGCACGCTCAAGGCCCCGAAGGTCGATCCGCTGATGCAGTTCCGCCGCGATGCGGCGTCGGGATCGCTGCCGACGGTCTCGTGGCTCGTCCCTTCCGAGCGGCTGAGCGACCACCCCGGCTCGGCGTGGTTCGGCGCGTGGTACCTCGCCGAGGCGCTCGACATCCTGACCGCCGATCCTTCGCTGTGGCGCAAGACGATCTTCATCCTGACCTACGACGAGAACGACGGCTACTTCGATCACGTGCCGCCGTTCATGGCTCCCGACCCGCGCCGGACCGACGGGGGCAAGGTCTCGAAGGGCATCGACGCATCGCTCGAGTTCGTGACACTCGAGCAGGATCGCGCGTGGCACCCCAAGGATGCGCGGGAGAGCGCCATCGGCCTGGGCTATCGCGTGCCGATGGTGGTCGCCTCGCCGTGGAGCCGGGGCGGCGCGGTCTGCTCGCAGGTCTTCGACCACACCTCCGTGCTTCGACTGCTCGAGCGCGTCGTCGGCGCCCGCACACGACGCGAACTGCGCGAGACCAACATCAACGCGTGGCGTCGCACCGTCTGCGGCGACCTCTCCAGCGCGTTCGGCTCCCCCGCCGCCGAGCCCCCCTCCCTCCCTCCGCCCGATCGCGACGCCGTCCTCTCCGCGATCGACCGGGCACGCTTCCGGGACCTGCCTTCTGGATTCCGGCCGCTCACCGACGACGAGGTTCGGAGCCTCCGCGAGGGAAGGCCGCCCGCGGGATTGATGCCCCGACAGGAGCCCGGCACCCGCCCGGCGTGCCCGCTCCCCTACGAACTCGCGGTCGAGGGCGGTTTCGACGCCTCGCGAATGAGCGTGCGCCTGCGGCTGGCGGCCGGATGCGACCTCTTTGGCGATGCGGCGGCGGGCGGCGCTTTCATCGCCCGCGACTACGCCCCGGACGGCTCATTCACCTGCCGCCACTACGCGGTGACGCCGGGCGATTCGCTCGAGGACGAATGGAACGTCGGCAAGGACCGGCCCTACCGCATCGAGGTGGTCGGTCCCAACGGCTTCCTGCGGGAGTTCCGCGGCGACATGAACGATCCCGACCTTCGTTGCGTCGTCGTTCCGCCCCTCCGCGACAGGCCGGCCGAGAGCATCGCCGTGCGGGTGACGGGCGACGCGGCGAGGATCCCGCTGCGGATCGAGGACCACGGATACGGCGGCGGCGTTCGTTCGATCGACCTCGACGTGCCGGGCCTCGTGGAGGTGCCCGTGGCGGCCGCCTTCGGCTGGTATGACTTCAGCCTGTCCGCCCGCGACGGGGCGTATTCGCGACGATTCGCCGGGCGGGTGGAATCGGGCGTGTGGACGCGGAGCGATCCAAGGATCGGCGCGTCGGGCGAGGGGGCTGGAACCGCGTGAGCGGCTTCAGGCCGCGATCCGGGCCTTCATGGCGTCGAGGATGGTGCGCACGAGCCGCTCGCGATCGATGGGCTTGGTGGCATAGGCGTCGCAGCCCGCCTCGAGGCATCGCTCGGCGTCGCCGTTCATCGCGTGCGCGGTGAGCGCGACGATGGGCAGGCGGCATCCCATCGAACGAAGCAGCCGGGCGGCGGCATAGCCGTCCATTTCCGGCATCTGCATGTCGCTGAGAAAGAGGTCAAAGGGCGGGGGCTCCACGCACGGCCCGCCGAGCGAGCCGCCTTCGGTCAACTCTTGCACGGCCAGTCGACCGTTCTCGACGATCTTGACGGTCGCGCCGGCCTTGCGCAGCTGGAAGCCGATGAGACGCTGGTTGTCGGGACCGTCCTCGGCGAAGAGGATGCGAAGCCCATCGAGCGGCTTGGCCGAGGCGGGGGGCGGCGGGAGCGGGTGCGGCTCGGCGACGGGCGTATCGAGTTCGCCGCTGACGAAGGGCACGCCCGAGAGGTCGCCCGTGCCGACCGTCACGGTGAAGGTGCTCCCCTTGCCTGGCCGGCTCGCGACGTCGATGCGTCCGCCGAGCATCTCGGCGAGTCGACGACTGATGCGCAGTCCGAGGCCAGTGCCGCCGAAGCGGCGCGAAGTGCTGGCGTCGGCCTGCTCGAAGGCCCCGAAGAGGCGTTCGCATTCGCCGGCGGAGATGCCGATGCCGGTGTCGATGACGTCGAAGCGAAGGCGGGAGGCCTCGCGATCGCACGAAAGGGCCAGCGTGATGCCGCCGACCTCGGTGAACTTCACGGCGTTGCCGACGAGATTGACGAGGATCTGCCGCAACCGTACGGGATCGGTCGCGATCCTCGCGGGCAGGGGCGAATCGAATCGCACGTCGAGCGAAAGCCCCTTGGCCCTCGCCTTGACGTCCATCAGCGTGAGCACGTCGCGGGCGAGCGCGGCGCAGTCCACCTGGGTCGACTCGACGTGGAGCTTGCCCGCCTCGATCTTCGAGATGTCGAGGATGTCGTTGATGATGGAGAGGAGGTGCTCGCCGTTGCGGCGGATGGTGGCGAGATACTCGGTGCGTCGGGCCGGATCGGAGTCGCCCTCGAGTTCGCCCGCGAGCAGGTCGGCGAACCCGAGGATCGCCGTCATCGGGGTCCGGATCTCGTGGCTCATGTTGGCGAGGAACTCGCTCTTGGCCGCGTTGGCCGCTTCCGCGGCGGTCTGCGCGGCGATCAGCCTCGCCTCGGCGAGCTTCTGCCTCGTGATGTCGAAGCGGATGGAGATGTAGCGATCGACCGTGCCGCTCGCGCCGACATAGGGAACGATCGTGCTGTCGACCCAGTAGAGCGACCCGTCCTTGCGACGATTGCAGACCTCGCCTCGCCACGCGACGCCCGACGAGAGCGTCCTCCAGACGTCGCGCCAGAACGAGCGCGGGTGGGTGCCCGAACTGAGGATGCGGTGGTCCTGGCCGATCAGCTCCTCGCGGGAATAGCCGCTGACCTCGCAGAAGCCGGTGTTGGCGTCGAGAATGCGGCCGTCGCGACCGGCGGTGGAGATGATGGAATGGCGATCGAGGGCGGTGCGCAGGATGCCGATCTCGCGGAGCGCGTCCTCGGCCTGGGCGCGTGCATGCACGAGGGAGGCCTCGGCCGCCTTGCCCCGGCTGATGTCGACGTGGCAGCCGACGACGCGAAGGGGCTCGCCCGACGCCGACCATTCGATCACCTTGCCGGCGCAGATCACCCAGGTGATCGAGCCGTTCTTGTGGCGGTACCGCAGCTCTGCGTAGAAGGGCTCCGCTCCTCGCGACTCGACGTGACGGCGGAAGCCGGCCATCGCGACCGGAAGATCCTCGGGCTCGATGAGCCGTTGCCACGTCTCGGGCGTGTCGGGGAGTTCGTGGGGCTCGAAGCCGAGCATGCGCTTCCACGCCGCGCTGTAGTGTTCGACGCCGGCCGCGACGTCCCAGTCCCAGTAGCCGGTGATCTCCGACTCGATCACGCTCTCGAGGATGCGCTTGCGCATCTCGAGTTCCTGGTTCGACGCGACGATCTGGTCGCGACCGTCGCGCAGGACGGTGGCCAGCATGCCCAGTTCGTCGAGCGTCCCCTCGGGCACGCCGATGCGCACGCCGGGGGCGGCCACCTGCCGCGACATCGCCTCGACCGGCTTGAGCACCACGCGGCTGACGAGCAGCCACACGCCGCCGAAGGCCGCGAGCAGCGCGGCGCAGAAGATCGACCCAACCATCAGGGCCCAGAGCCGGGCCTGCCTGGCGACGGGCGTCGCATCGAGGTTCACGATGACCGCGCCCCGGGCGAAGGCCTCGTCGGGCCTGGTCATCAGGAGCGGAATGATGCACTCGATCTCGGAGGCTTGCTGATGCTGGTGGAAGACGGTGCCCTTGCTGGCGGTCGAATCCGACAGGTCTTCGTCGATACCCGTCCCGGGCACGTCGGAGAGGAGCCGACCCACCCATTCGTTCCGCGTGCTGGCGATGATCCGCGGCTTGCTTCCGGCGACGACGACGATCCGCGTGACGTCGAGTTCGCTGCCCAGTGAGTTGACCAGCCGCTGCAGGTCGCGAGGGTCCTCGACCGTCTCCGCCGCGTAGTTGACCACCCGGGCCGCGATCTCGGCCCGCTCGGCCAACCGCTTGCGGGCCTGCATCTCGCCGAGTCGCACCGTGGCCGCCACAGCCAGCGCAACCATCACGACGCACGCCGCCGCCAGCGGGGCGATGATCTTGACGCGCAGCGACCTGAACGACGGCGCGGGCGGCATGGTGGCGACGGGATCAGTCACCCCGATCCTCCCCGAAGGTGGCCAGCACGCCGCGAGCGGCCTGCGGGTCCGAGACCTGGCCGATCTGACGCAGGATCCGATCGGTCGCCACGACGACGCCCCGCAGCGACCCCTCGCGGCCGAGGAAACGCGCCTGATCGGCCTGCCCGAGCATCCTGACGCCGTTGGTCAACGCGGCGGCGAACTCCTCGGGCGTGATGCCCTCCCTGGCCGCCATGATCGCCATCGATTCGGCGGGATGGGCCGCGGCGTACTCCTGCGCGCGATGGAAGGCCCGCAGGAAGCCCCGGACTTCATCGCCCCTGGTCTTGAGACACGACTCGTCGAAGGCGAGCACGTCCACCACCTCGCCGGGAATCGCCCGCGTGCTGAAGATCTCGCGGCCATGTCCGCACTTGACGATCTCCAGCGAGAGGGGCGGATAGGTCACCACCGCGTCGACCTTCCGCTCGGCCATCGCCGCGGCCATGTCCATCGCCGCCATGTGGACGGTCCGCACGTCCAACCACCCCAGCCCCGCCTCCTCGAGCGCGCGGGCGAGGATGAAGGCCGTCAACGATCCGGTCTCGATGCCGATCCGCTTGCCTCGGAGTTCGGCCACGGTTGCGATGTCCGGACGAGCGAGGATCACGTCGGCCCCGTCGGAGTAGTCCGCCACCATCACCACCTGCGCATCGCGGCGACTCTGGTCGCGCGACCGCAGCACCTCGGTCACGGTGCCGAAGAAGCCGTCCACCTGCTCGCGTTCGAAGGCTCGCACGCAGTCGCCCAAGCCGCTGAGCTCGAGCAGGCGGACATCGACGCCCTCTTGCTCGAAGAAGCCCTTGGCCCGCGCCAGCGAGGCGAACTCGTAGCCGGGCCACGGATTGATCGCGACGCGAAGGGGCCTGGGCGCCGGCCGAAGGGCCTGCGTGGCCGCCCATGCCGCCAGCCCGATCGAGACGACCATCGCGAGGCCGATGCTCCAGATCAGCGCGCAGCTCCAGCAGTTGCGGCCCGGACGCGACGTCGTCGCGCCGGAGACCGGGTCGTGAGATTGATTCGGGGCGTTCATGCGTGCGGAAGCGTCTGGATCTCGCCGCCGCATCACATGTATCGACCCGGCGCCCCGCCCTGATTCGTCCGGACCGCGCCGCGGCGCGAGAGCAGCAGCGAATCCGCTCGGTCGCTCCCCCGGTCGTGTGACGCGAACTCAGCGTTCGGCGATCACCCACCCCTCGCCCGCCACGACGTCGGCCCGCCGCGCCGGCGGATCGACCTCCAGCCGCTCGATGACGCCGCCACCCACCCGGGCGGTCACCGTGGTGCGCAGCGGCGCGTGCAGTCTGAAGACGCCGCTCCAGTCCCGAGGCAGCGCGGGACACACGATGATCGTCCTTCCGGGCGTCTGCAGCAGCATCTCCTGGAGCGTGGTCATGAGGTTGCCGCCATGACACTGGTCGGGCAACCAATCGAAGTTGGGACCCCAGAATCCCGTGAACCGGAACGACGGGTGCGTGTTGCGCACCTTGGCGAGCAGGATCCTCGCCGCCTCGTCGGCGAGCCCCAGCCGCGCCGCCTGCTGGCCGTCCTGCGTCCACCCGTGCGTCATCCGCTCGAGACGCCGCTCGAAGGTCGCTCGCCCCTCCTCGAGCAGTCCCCGCCCGACGCCGGAAAGACCGAACGGCCACACGGCCATCAACTCGGGATTCTCGCAGTTGGATCGCGCGGGGCTGAACTGTTCCGCGGGCTGGAACGTCGCGACCGTCGCCCCGTCGCGCCGAGCCAGGGGGAGCGACGGACACGCCGCCCGCACGCGGGCCCAGAGCGCGCGGTCGTCGCTCGAGCCGATGTCGGCGGGCAGCGCGCACAGCCGCGCTGTCACCTCGCGAAGCCCGGCCACCGTCGGCAGGTCGTTCACCACGCCCGTCCAGTACGTCTCGAGCGACTGCGACGGCGAGATGACCAGTCGCCCGGAGGCGTCGCGCCCGAACCTCGAGTCGAAGTACGAGAGCACCGCCCTCGCGGTCGGCAACGTTCGCTCCTCCAGCACGCGGCGATCCTGCTCGTGGTCCCACTGGTCGAGCATCATCGCCACCAGCTCCGGGCCCTGATTCCACGCATGGCACCACCACGGGCACAGCACCTCGCACGGCGCGTGCCCCTCGCGCTGCCACCCGTAATCGCCGTTGGCGTACGAGCCGAAGGTCGTCATCGTCTCGGGGAACCACGCGCCCTTCACGCCGTGCCACACCCTCGCCCTTGCCTCTGCCAAGGGCACCTGCCTCGCGTAGAAGCCCAGCAGCGAGTCGAGTCGATCGCCGTCGCCCCGAGCGAGCATGCCGTGGTACGGCAGTCGCGTGTTCTGCCACCAGAAGGAGCCGCCCCACGCGCGGAAGTCCTCGTTGAAGGACGCGCCGTTGACGTGTCGCGGCAGCACCGTGAAGATCGAGCCGTTGAACTTCACGGGAAACTCGCCTCCCGTGGCGGCGATCGTCATGAACCGCTGTGCCGCGTACGCCTCGCTCACCGTCGTCGCGGGGCGCGGTGCGGGACCGCCCGCGAGTTCGCGACCGTCGAGAAAGAGACGGATGAAGCCCCGTTCCGCGTCGAAGGTCGCGGCCACGGCCGTCTCGACGCCCGCGGGCGGCGACGCCTCCGAGAGGAACGTCACCGCGCCGACGATGGCCCGCACGCGTCCCGCCTGGAGGTCGAGCAGCATGCCGTCGCCGCGACCGGCCGTCAACGAGTCGATGATGCGACCCGTGAAGCCCGCCCGTGCGGGCCTCACCCTCGCCATCGCGGTGAACGCGCGAACGTCGCGAAAGGCCGGGGCCGCCGCGACCTGCTCGCCGACCTTCGGAGGCAGCGAGGTGGCGTCGCCCGGACCACGACCCGACGACCATGCCGCCACCTCGTCTGGCGACATCGCCCGTCCGGCGACCTTCGCCTCCACCACCTCGCCCTCGAATCGATTCCCGCCCTCCGAGTCGACGCCGATCCGCCACGGATGCCCGGCGGCGAGCGGCGCGGCGACGACGTGCGGGGGTTCGACGAAGACGAACGACCGGTCCCACCGCCCACGCCACCACGCGCCGGTTCTCGCGGCGACGTCGTCGAAGGTCGTCGGCACGGCCGCGGCGGCGGCGAGCCCGGCAGCGAACCCACCCTCCTCCTCCGTCTGGCGACAGTCGAGCGTGATGCGGATCGTCGCCGGCGAGATCGACGCGTCGCGACGCAACTCCACGGGCCCGATCCTGGCGAAGCCCTCGCCCTCGACGCGACCGCCGAAGGTCCGGCGAATCAGCGGGTCGCGCACGATCGACGTCGCCTCGGCGAGGCCCTGCCGGTCGAGCGTGAACGGAACCATCGACCAGCGATTGCGGTGCTGCCAGGCGAGAGCGTGCGGCACGTCCAAGATCTCGTCGGCCCCTTCACGAACCTCGACCGAGTCCGGCGCCGACTGCATCAGCCACGACGACTTGAGTTCATCGCCCGTGATGCGCCTCGCCTGCGTGCGCCAGTTCTCGAGCCGCACCCGAACCGCCCGCGGCGACCCCGGGGGCGCCACGACGCGGACCATCACCGTCGGCGAGGCGGCATCGACGACGACCTCGAACGCGCCGCCGTCGGCCTCGACGCGCAGCAGGCCTCGCTCGAGGTCGAGCCGTTGTCGATACCCCTTGGCCACGTCGAGCGGCGGCTCCATCGCGATGCGAATCCGACCGAGCTTGAGCAGCCGTTCGCACTCGCTGAAGCTGTCGGTGTGCGACAGCAGGAGGACCAGATCGGCGTTCCCCTCGACCCATGCGTTGAGCCCGACCCGTCCGTTGCCCATGGGAACCGAGCCCACCCCGTCGAGCCCGGGCGAACTCCACGCCGGGGACGCCGCCTCCAACCGGTCCGCGGGCATGTCGATCGCGGGCGGGGCCGCCGGGGCGCCGCACGCCGCCCACGCGAGGAACGCGAGAAGAAGGCCGCATCGAAGACCCGGCGTGGCGCGATTCATGAGGGAGTGTACGGAAAGGGCCCCGCGGACGACGCGGCGTGTTCTTCGGCCGGCCGCCTCGACGCGGACGGGACCTTCCGCCAACAATGAAGCATGAAGATCCTCAAGCGTCTCGTGGTGGCGGCAGTCGTCCTTGCGGTGGTGCTCGTCGGCGGAATCGTCCTGCTGCTCACGCAGGTGGACCGCATCGCCAAGGTCGCCATCGAACAGGGAGGCACCTTCGCCACGGGCACCCCCACCACCGTCGCGGACGTCTCCATCGGCCTCTTCTCGGGCAAGTTCTCCCTCTCGGGCCTCGCGATCGCCAACCCCGAGGGGTTCAAGTCGCCCGCGTTCATGTCGCTGGGAAGCGGCGGCGTGGACCTGTCGGTGGCGTCGCTCGGCGGCTCGACGATCGAGGTCCCCCGCTTTGCGCTCGACTCGCTGGAGCTCAACCTCGAGCGCCGCGACGGCAAGACCAACTACGGCGCGATCCTCGATTCGCTCAAGCGACTGCAGGGCCAAGGCGGTGGCGGCGGCGGTGCGCAGCCATCGCAAGACGGGAAGAAGTTCGTCATCAACCAGGTCGAACTGAGCAACATCGTCGTGAGGATCGACCTCGCGGGCGGGCCCCAGGCCGTGAGCGACCTCACGCGGGTGACGATCCCCATTGATCAGATCAGTCTCAGCAACGTCGGCAAGACCGGCACCGGGGTGGCGGGCTCGGGCGTGACCGTCTCAGAGCTCTCGAGCATCGTGATCAGCGCGGTGCTGCGGGCGGCCACCGACAAGGGCGGCTCGGTCATCCCCGCCGACCTCCTGGGCGACCTCAACGGCCGGCTCGAAGGGCTCGGCAAGGGACTGATCGACATGAAGGTCGTCTCGGGCGCGCAGGCCAAGGTCGAGGAGCTGGGCAAGAAGGTGGTCGAGGACGTGAAGAAGACGGTCGACGACGCCGCGAAGAAGGCGACCGACAAGGCCTCCGAGGCCCTCAAGGGCCTCATTCCCGGCAAGAAGTGACGCGATGCGTGCCGCGCGACGGTCCGATCACGTCGCCTTGGCGACGATCGAACCCGGCGTGCGGCAGACCTCGATGAGCCCGGCGCGATCGATGGGCTTGCTCGCGTAGGTGTCGCATCCGGCCTCGACGCACCGCCGGGCGTCGCCGCTCATGGCGTGGGCCGTCAGGGCGACGATGCGGCGCGTCCACCCCTTCGCGCGAAGGGTCGAGGCGAGCGTGTACCCGTCCATCTCGGGCATCTGCATGTCGGTGAGGACGATGTCGCATGGCGGGTCGTCGAGCAGGGGCCCGTCGATGGTGCCGTCGTTGGTCAGGGCCTCGAGGGCGAGCCGTCCGTTCTCGAAGACGCGGACGTTCGCGCCGCACTTGACGAGGTGGAAGGAGATGAGCCGCTGGTTGTCGGGGCCGTCCTCGGCGAGGAAGACCCGCAGGCCCTTGAGGGGCTGGGCATCGCCGAGCTTGGCGGGCTCGCGGATCTCGGTGACGGGCTCGCCCGTGTCGGGCGCGAGCATCGCGACACCTTCGAGCGAGCCGGTGTCGACGGTGACGGTGAAGGTGCTGCCGCGACCGGGGGTGCTGGAGACGACGATGTCGCCCCCGAGCATGCGGGCGAGGGTCTGGCTGATGCGAAGGCCCAGGCCCGTGCCTCCGAAGCGTCGCGTGGTGCTGGCGTCGGCCTGCGAGAAGGCGCTGAAGAGGCGGCCGAGCTGCTCCTCGTCCATCCCGATGCCGGTGTCGACGATGGCGAGCCGCAACTGGGTGCCGCCGCTGGCGAGGCGATCGAGGCCGACGCGAATGGTGACGCCGCCGAGTTCGGTGAACTTGATGGCGTTGCCCACGAGGTTGACCAGGATCTGTCGCAGGCGGACTGGATCGCTCTGGATCGTCTCCGGGACGGGGGTGTCGTGATCGACGCACAGGGTGATGCCCTTGCCAGTGGCCTTGACTCTCATGAGGCAGACCACGTCGGCGAGGATCTCCCGAGGCCGCGTCTCGATCCGTTCCACCGTCATCTTGCCGGCCTCGATCTTGGAGAGGTCGAGGATGTCGTTGATGATGGTGAGCAGGTGCTCGCCGTTGCGCTGGATGGTGTCGATGTACTCGAGCCGGTGCTTCGGAGCCGAGCCGCGGTCGCCGTCCTCGGCGAGCAGGTCGGTGTATCCCAGGATCGCCGCCATGGGCGTGCGGATCTCGTGGCTCATGTTGGCGAGGAAGTCGCTCTTGGCGCGGCTGGCCTCCTCGGCCTCGATGCGGGCCTGCTCGGCGAGCACCGCCGCACGCTCGTGCAGCAGCGCGGTGGCGACCAGATCTCCGATGTCGCTCATCGCGTCGAGCACCGACCCCTCCCCGTCGGCCTCGCCCGTGGTGAGCAGCACGATCGCGCCGGTGCACTCGGGCTCCTCGCGGGAACGGTCGACCAGCGGCACGACGTATCGGACGCCCGAGGCCTCGCGGAGCGTGACCACGCGACCTTCCGGATCGTTGGCGTCGCGGAGCCGCCGAAGGATGGCGGAAGCCTCCCTCGATTCGGCGAAGTCGGGCCCCAGGGTGCCGCACGAAGCGCCCGACTGGGGGCGACCGGTGATGGGGTCGATCAGCAGCATCGACGCGCCGACGGGCTCGCCGAGCCCCTTGAGCCCCATCATCGCCGAGAGCACCGATTCGAACCGGGCCGACAGGCCGCCGCTCGAGGCGAGCGCCTTGGCCACCTGCAGACGCGTCTCCGCGACCGCCAGCTTGGCCCGCTCGATCGTCTCGGCCACGACCTGCTCGGTGACGTCGCGGGTGAAGAGCACGATGCCCCCCACCTCGCCGCTCGGACGGCGCCACGGCCTGAACTCCCACTCCAGCCAGCACGTGCCCCCGCCCAGGTCGATCGAGTCGCGGCGGCACGTCTCGACGTGCCCCTCGAGGCACCGGCGGTGCGCCTCGCGCCAGTGCGTCGGCATCGACGCCGGCGCCTCGTCGAGGCGCTTGCCCGTCAGGTCGCCCTGGTTCGCGAGCCCGTAGTCGCGCATCCACCGCTCCGACCAGGCGATGTATCGCATCGAGCGATCCACCATCGCCACCGCCGCGGGCGCATGCTCCACGAAGCAACGCAGCATGAAGTCGCTCGCCTGCCTAGCCTGCATCGACGCGCGACGGTTCGACTGCAATCCGGCGACGCACATGCCCACGCCCGTCGAGGCCAGCAGGCCCAGGAGCGTGGCCAGTCCGGCCACCTGATCGATCCGGCGAAGGCGATGCCCGTACCGCTCCAGCGTGCCCGGCGGCGTCGACGCGAGGTCGCCCCCCGCCGCGGCCACCATGTCGTGGAACGCCTCCGCCGCCGTCTCCCGCGACACGATCGACGAACTCGCCACGCCCCAGCTGATGACGGTCATCAACGCCAACGCCGCGGCGAGCCCCTGCGCCCTGGGCGATTCCAGCACCCGCGCCGAACTCCGCATCGCTTGTCGCGGCGAGGTCCGGGACGACCCGCGAGTTCGCATGTGACGCATCACCACCAACCCGCAGCCCAGCGGAGCGACCAGCAGGGCGATCAACGTCGCGTTCACCACGATCAGGCCGCGCTCTCCGTAGAGGCCCCGCAGGGCCGGGAGCGTCATCGCCATCGACACCTGCGCCACGAAGGCGACGATGGCCACCAGCGACACGGTCACGAACCAGCGGCCCGGCGCATCCCACGCCGCGTGTCCGACGTCATGACGATGCGAGGAAGCTGTGCGAGCCGTTGACATCATCACCCCGTAGAAACGCCGCGGCAGGCGCGCAGCGACGAACGACGCGCCACGCGACGCTCGATACATCGGTCCGAAATGCACGCGAGTTCACGACGCGAATCTCCCCCGGGCAGGGCGGGGGGAGGGAGGTACATCACCGCCGACGGACCGTCGAGGCGGCGGGCGCCGACGCTCAGCGGCTCATTCGCCGATACTTGAGGCGGTGCGGCTGGTCGGCCTCGTTGCCAAGACGCCGCCGCCGATCCTCCTCGTAGCTCGACCAGTTGCCCTGGTGGAACCGCACCTGCGCATCGCCCTCGAAGGCGAGGATGTGCGTGGCGAGCCGATCGAGGAACCAGCGGTCGTGGCTGATGATGACGGCGGTGCCCCCGAAGTGCTCGAGCGCCTCCTCGAGCCCTCGCATGACGTTCACGTCGAGGTCGTTGGTCGGCTCGTCGAGCAGGATCACGTTCGCGCCGGTCTTGAGGAGCCTGGCGAGGTGCACGCGGTTGCGTTCGCCGCCCGAGAGCGTGTCGACGAGCTTCTGCTGGTCGACCCCCGAGAAGCCGAACCTCGCCACGTACGCGCGGCTGTTCATCTTGATCTTGCCCAGCCGCACCTCCTCGTTGCCGTCGGAGATGGCGTCCCAGACGTTCTTGCCGGCCGGGAGCGAGTCTCGCGTCTGCTCGACGTAGGCCAGCGTCACCGTCTCGCCCACGCGGAACTGGCCGGCGTCGGGCTTCTCCAGCCCGTTGATCATGCGGAAGAGCGTCGTCTTGCCCGCGCCGTTGGGACCGATCACGCCCACGATGGCGCCCGGCGGGATCGAGAAGTCCACCCCATCGAGGAGCAGCGTGTCGCCGTAGGCCTTCGAGACGCCCTTGGCCTCGATCACCAGGTTGCCAAGCCGCGGACCCGGCGGGATGTAGATCTCGATCTCCTTGGCCCGCTTCTCCTGGTCCTCGCTCAGCAGCCGCTCGTACGCGGCGACGCGGGCCTTGGACTTGGCCTGGCGTCCCTTGGGGTTCTGCCGCACCCAGTCGAGCTCTCGCGCGAGCGTCTTCTGTCGCAGCGACTCCTGCTTCTCCTCGACCCGCAGGCGGTCGGACTTCTGCTCCAGCCACCCCGTGTAGTTGCCCCGGTAGGGGATGCCCCGCCCGCGGTCGAGCTCCAGGATCCACCCCGCCACGTTGTCGAGGAAGTACCGGTCGTGCGTCACCGCGATGACCGTGCCCGCGTACTGCTGCAGGTGATGCTCGAGCCACGCCACGCTCTCGGCGTCGAGGTGGTTCGTCGGCTCGTCCAGCAGCAGCACGTCCGGCTTCGACAGGAGCAGCCGGCAGAGCGCGACGCGACGCCGCTCGCCCCCCGACAGCTTGTCGCACGTGGCCTCCCCCGGCGGACATCGCAGCGCGTCCATCGCCATCTCGATCTGGCTGTCGAGCGTCCACGCGTCGATGGCGTCGAGCTTCTCCTGCAGGTCGCCGCTCTTGGCCAGCAGCTTCTCCATCGCCTCGGGCGTCAGCGACGGGTCGCCCAGCTTCTCGTTGATCCGGTCGTACTCCTCGATCAGGCCCAGGACCGCCGCCGCGCCCTCTCGCACCACCTCCTCGACCGTCCGCTTCTCGTTCCGCAGCGGCTCCTGCTCGAGGAACCCCACGCGATACCCCGGCGACATCTCCACCTTCCCCTCGAACTTCGTGTCGACGCCCGACAGGATCCGCAGCAGCGTCGACTTGCCCGCGCCGTTGAGCCCCAGCACCCCGATCTTCGCCCCGTAGAAGTACGAGAGATGGATGTCCTTGAGGATCTGCTTCTGGTCGATCGTCTTCGAGACCCCGATCATCGAGTAGATGATCTTCTGCGTGTCGGTGGCGTTGTTGTCGTGCGGCATGGTCGGTTCCTTCCCGCTCGCGACCCTCCTTCGCCCGCGGGAGCCAAGTGTACGAGCACGCCGACGGCCCGTGCCCGCCCCGTCGCACGCCCTCGCACGCGCCTGCAGGGGCGGATCCGGCCCGCCGGGGGACGCCCCTCGCGGCGTAACGCACCGGCCCCGGCCGGGACGCCGCACCCCGCGGCGTGCCGCGCGTCCGCCGCGCGACGCACGGGTTCGACGGACCCGGGTCGAGTCCGCGTCGGCCGATCACCCGCACGGCGCGTCCGGCGATCCGTCGGTCCTGCGACACGCACGCCCCGAAGACCGCGCGAGAAGGGTTGCGGCCCGCCTCAGGATCGGCCGCGATGCGAGTCCCGGGGCTTGCGAAGCCCAATGGCCTGTCGGTACGCTGATCTCGATCGCCGCGAGCGACGCGCTTTTTCAGTCGGGGCGTTCGTCACGACACGCCGCTCGCGTCGGCAGTCACAGGAGAGACACATGAAGTTCCGCAATCGCATCGTGGGCGGCATCATCGGGGCGACGCTGCTCGGCGCGGCAGGCCAGGCCTCGGCCATCATCGTCCTTGGCAACGGCGACACCGTCAGCCTCGACGCCGTGCTCGGGTCTGTCGACCGCACGGTGCGGATCGAGGACAAGATCTTCTCGTTCGAGTCGTACGCCTCGGGCCACTTCAACCCCCGCGACATCACGATGATCGGCTTCGTGGCCGCGCTTCCCAACCAGTACGGCTTCCGCAACGTCGGCTTCGACCTCACCGCCGGCTTCGGCGACGGCACGCCGGGCGACACCGACATCCACGAGGCCAACCTCCAGTACACCGTCAGCGTCGACCCCGCGGCGTACGCCCGCGGCGTTCGCCTCTGCGACGCCCGTCTCACCTTCAACGGCAGCGCGAACGGCGCGGGTTCCTACGCCCGCGTCGACGAAACGATCTTCGACAGCGACGCCAACGTGCTCCTGGGCAACCTGAGCGTCTACGACAACGCCGGCCCCCCGCGGAGCACCCGCCTCACCGACGGCGCCGACTACTGCGTGCTCAACCAGTCCGACGGCTACCGCGCCTTCGAGGTCAACAAGGACCTGAAGTTCTTCGCCGCCAGCGGGAACGACACCGCGTCGGCCTCCTTTGTCCGCCAGGAGTTCAGCCAGATCCCCGGCCCGGGCGCGCTCGGCGCCCTGGGCGCCGCCGGGCTCGTCGGCCTCCGCCGCCGCCGCCGCTGATCCCCGCTTTGTTGCGACTACGTCTCACCGGGCGTCCGCCAACCGCGGACGCCCGTGTTGTTTTTGGAGCATCGTCCGGCTGGCGTCGCGACATTTCTTCGGCGGCATGGTTGCGACCGC
The DNA here is from genome assembly GCA_037139735.1 of Phycisphaerae bacterium. Taxonomy (GTDB): domain Bacteria; phylum Planctomycetota; class Phycisphaerae; order Phycisphaerales; family UBA1924; genus UBA2402. The sequence goes on along the minus strand of JBAXFU010000021.1, from coordinate 1,713 downwards.
GTCTCGACGACGCCGCGTCGATCGCGGCGGAGGATTCTTCCGAGATCGCTCCGCAGCAGCCCGCCCCCCGCCTCGACAGGCCAGCCGCGAGGCTGTCGAATCGTCGCCGGGCCTCCCGCGTGGACGAGTTCTGATCGAGGCCGTCCGCGCCGGTCGCCGGCCCCGCTGCGACCCAGTCGCACCGCGTGGTTCCCCGCCTCGCGGCGACGACGCATGCCGCCCCGGCGCACGCGAGACGCCCCCGCCACGCGGGCGAGGCGGCGACCCCCTCGGTTCACGACGTGCAACTCGATCGCCGACGCCAAGCGGCGGAGCGAGCGTCCGCGTCGTCGAGTCGCGGCATTCGTCGACAAACGCGCTGCGCGACCACGGCGTCCACCCGCGACCGGCGCATCGGCCCGCGACGGGAAGACGATGCTGCCGCACGCTCGCCGACGACGATGTCGTCGACGCCGCCGTTGCGAACGCGTCTCACCGAGCGGTCGATTCCGAAGCCCATCGACGGCGCGGGCATGTCGCGATCGACTCAAGCAACGGTGCGTCGACCGATCGGCGTCGAAACAGTTTCACAGCGTTACATTTGCTATTTGACGCAAATATGTTGTTTAGAGCTGTTCATAACCACAATGTCGGATAATGTCATGGACGAGTGTGGATGACAGGCGCTTCGTCGCGACAGGTCCGAGGGAGAGTCACTTCGGATGTCCCGCCGCCGTCTCGCCGATCCCGTCAGGAGTCTCGACCATGGCAGTTGAAACCTTCGTCTCGCAGTTGTCGGCCGTCCAAGACCGCGTGTCCCGCCACGGCGTTCGCGCCGACGAGGTGCCCTTGATCTCCGGCGTCGCCGGCGTCTTCCCCGGCACCTTCTCGATGTGCCTCGACGCGTCGGGCATGGTGAAGGCGGTCTCGCCGAGCTACTCGAGCTCGACCGGCGTCAACGGCCACTCGATGGTGGGCCGTCGCCTCAACGAGTTCTTCCGTCCGGCGTGGTGCGACGAGCGAATGGGCGTGGTGCGGCGCGCGATGCGAACGGGCACGCCCATCGCCACCGTCGAGATCTTCCGCAGCCGTCGCCTGGAGGGCGCATACCTTCCCGCCCTCGACGAGGGGTCGTCGCCCGTGGCCGTCTTCGTGGGCCGGTTCGGCCTGACGTGTCCCCTCCCCGAGGACACGAGCGTCCAGCAGTTCGAGCACCTGCTCGAGCCCGAGTGGGGCCACCTCTCGAAGCTGAGCCGCCGCGAGCTCGAGGTGCTGCGGCTGATCGCCAGCGGCCTCGACAACGGCCAGATCGCCAAGTCGATCCATCGCACCAAGCGAGCGGTCGAATGGCACATCAGCGGCCTGTACCGCTCCCTCAACCTGCTGCAGCGAACCGACCTCTTCCGCATCGGCCTGATCGCGGGCCTGCCCGAGATCGATGAAGAGCACTGGAACCGGATGATGGAGCGCGTCAACTCGCACCACGCCGAGGCGCCGATGGCGTACTAAGGCGGACGTCTCACCGCGGTTTCAATACTCGCTACGCACCATTTCCCGCCCGGGCGGCGCACCAGTCGTAGCCATGGTGCGTCGCCCGGCTCTGCGGGCAAACCCACGGACCGGCCCCTGAGCACGGCGACACGACGCGATGGCACCGCGGCGAACACGGCCGTTCGAACACCATCGACGCGGCACATCGACCGCGCTGAGCGTGGTCGCGGACGCGGCTTCGCG
>JBAXFU010000020.1:0-38639 GCA_037139735.1 Phycisphaerae bacterium | reverse complement strand
AGGCGGCGACCGCGAAGACGCCGACCAAGCCGGCCACTTGCCACCGGCGACGGTCGCGGGCATGAGGGCGGGCTGCGGGCTGTGAGGGGGACGTGGGGGTGGGTCCGTTCATGGCGAAGAGGCTGCAATCGATCGTTGGTGGCCGGAGAAGGTACGGGGGAAGTCGCCGGGCGTCACCTACACTCCGCGAGCCATGTCCGGCACCGACACCCCACCCGTTTCATCGACCTCCGGCCCCGAACTTGCCAAGCAGTACCGACCCGCGGACCACGAGCCCGGGGTGTGGGACCGGTGGATCGAGGCCAAGGCCTTCCACGCGTCGCCCGAACGGGTTCTGTCAGGAGCCGCCCGCCCCTATTGCGTGCTGATCCCGCCGCCCAACGTCACGGCGGCGTTGCACCTGGGCCATGCGCTCAACAACACGCTTCAGGACGTGCTGGTGCGGGCGCACCGCATGCAGGGGTGCGAGGCCCTGTGGATGCCGGGGACGGACCACGCGGGCATCGCCACGCAGGCGGTGGTCGAGAAGCGGGTGATGAAGGAGGAGAAGAAGCGGCGGACCGACTTCACCCGCGAGGCGTTCATCGCCAAGATCCAGGCCTTCAAGGACGAGTACGAGGCCACCATCACGAACCAGCTCAAGAAGATGGGCTGCTCGTGCGATTGGGACCGCCAGCGTTTCACGATGGACTCGGTGTGCGCCCGCGCGGTGCGGGAGGCCTTCTTCCGCCTCTTCGCCGACGGCCTGATCTACCGCGGCAAGCGGCTGGTCAACTGGGATCCCGCCCTGCAGACGGCCGTCGCCGACGACGAGTGCTACGACGAGGAAGTCGACTCGGGCTTCCACTACTTGCGGTACCCGCTCGTGCATCCGCAAGGTGCGTCCACGCAGCAGGAGCGACGGACCGGCGTGATGCCCCCCAAGGACGCCGTGCCCGTCTCGTGGGGCGAACTGGCCGCCCGCGGCTTCCCCGGCGCCGAGTCGATGCCCGAGGATCAACAGGCGTGGCTGACCGTCGCCACCACTCGGCCCGAGACGTATCTGGGTGACACGGCCGTGGCCGTCAATCCCAACGACCCTCGCGCCAAGGCGTTGCGTTCGCTGTGCGTCGAACTGCCGCTCGTGGGCCGGGTGATCCCGATCGTCGAGGACGACTACGTCGTGCTGCCCAAGTCGATGGCCCGCAGCGACGAGGAGGCGGCCGACCCCAAGGCCGAGTACGCCACGGGGTTCCTGAAGGTGACGCCCGCGCACGACGGCAACGACCACGAACTCTACCTGCGTCACAAGGAACGCATGGACCTCTTCGCCGGCGGCCCCGGCCGCGCGCTCGTCAACATGATGGGCCCGGACGGTCGCGTGAGCGATCGACACGGGCTCCACGACATCGGCTCGGCGGGGCTGTTCGTCGGCAAGAGCATGGCCGAGGCGCGCAAGCTCGTGCTCAAGGAGTTCGAGTCGCACGGGCTGCTCGAGAAGTCGCGTCCCTATCGCCACAGCGTCAAGCACAGCGACCGCAGCAAGGCCGTCATCGAGCCCTTCCTCAGCGATCAGTGGTACGTCCGCGTCACCGACGCCCGTCTCGCGGAATCGGCCAACGCCGCCCTCTCGCCCCCGCAGCGGACAGGCGTCGGCTCGGGCGAACGCCCCGAGGCCCCCACCGACGGCGCGATGTCCTTCCACCCCGCTCGGTACGCCCGCACCTTCGAGCAGTGGCACGAGCAGATCCGAGACTGGTGCATCTCGCGCCAACTGTGGTGGGGACACCGCATCCCGGTGTGGCGCCGCGACGCAGCAACCTCCCCCCGCTCCGCCGCGGACGACGCCGACACCATCTCCCGACTCGCCGCATGGAGCAAGGTCGGACGAGTCGCCGTGCGCGAGGACGCCACGCCGCCGGGCAAGGCGGGAGCAGTGCCTCCGCACATGCCCGCTTCCGGCGGCATCAGCGTGTGCGTGCGGACCGAGGGCGATGCCGACGTGAGCACGCTGCTCGAATCTCGCGGCTTCGTGCAGGACACCGACGTCCTTGACACGTGGTTCTCCTCCGCCCTCTGGCCCCTCTCCACCATGGGCTGGCCCGACGCCGCCCGCGCCGCCGCCGATACGGGCGTCGCCGACTTCCCCGACCTGCTCGGCGCCTTCAACCCGACATCCTCCCTCTCGACCGCACGCGAGATCATCACGCTGTGGGTCTCGCGGATGACGATGTTCAACCGCTACTTCCTCGGCGAGGGTCACGGACGCGGGCCGGTCCCCTTCCGCGACGTCTTCATCCACGCCGTGATCCAGGACGGCGAGGGACGCAAGATGTCCAAGACGCTCGGCAACGGCGTCGATCCGCTCGACATCATCGACTCGCACGGCGCGGACGCCATGCGTTACACCCTCTGCACCACCGCCACCAACACGCAGGACGTGCGGCTGCCGGTCGTCAAGGACTCCAAGACCGGCAAGAACACCAGCCCGAAGTTCGACGTCGGCCGCAACTTCGCCAACAAGGTCTGGAACGCGGCACGCTTCACGATCTCCATGCTCGCCGGCGCCGGCGACGCCGCGGCCGCCCCGATCGACGCCTCCTCCCTCACCATCGCGGATCGCTGGATGCTCGGCCGGCTCCATGTCGCGTGCACGCGGATCAACGAGTCGCTCGCTCGCTACGAGTTCGCCGACTACGCCCAGGCCCTCTACGACGTCGTGTGGCGGGACTTCTGCGACTGGTACCTCGAGGCGGTCAAGCCGACCGTCGCCTCGAACCCCGCGCAGCAGGCCTGCCTGCTTCAGGTGCTCGGATCGCTCCTTCGCCTGCTCCACCCCTTGATGCCCTTCATGACCGAAGCGGTCTGGGAGCATGTTCGCACCCTCAAGGGCACGCCCGTCCGTGGCCTGACATTTCCGGGTCTGCGGCCGGCAAGTTCGCTGCTGGCGCATGCTGGGTGGCCGACCCTCGATGCGACCCTCTCGCCCGAGGCAAAGGTCGCCGAACAGGCCGAGTTCGAGCGGGTCCGGGCGTTGGCGACGGCTGTCCGCGAGGTTCGGGCGGCGCAGAACGTCGCTCCCAAGCGGCGGATCCGCCTCCACGTGCCCGCCGCGCACGCCCCATTCGCGCGAGCCCACGAGGGACTGCTGACCACGTTCGGCACGCTGGCCGGCCTGTCGTTCGAGACGGCCCCCCCGGAGGCATGCGGGTTCACGTTCGAAGCTCAGCCCTTTGCCGCGGCGGACCTCTTCGACGCCGCCCCCGGGGATGCCGCGGGAGGCGTCGGCGAATCCGAACGGGCCCTGCTGGTGAAACGACAGGGCGAACTCCAGAAGGAGATCCAGACGTACGAGGGACGGCTGGCCAATCCCGGGTATGCCCAGAAGGCCCCGCCCCACATGGTCGAAGAAACCAAGACCAAGCTCGCGAAGGCCAAGGAAGAGTTGGCCGCCGTCACGACCCGGTTGGGGGCGTGACGGCTCGAAAGAGTCCCCCGTTCGGAGCACCGTCGATGCCAAGCTCCCCACGTGCCGCATCCCGTCTGCTGCTCCTGCTCGCCGCGATGACGGCGGCCGGGTGTTTCGCAGGCGGGTCGCGTCGGGTGTCCGGTCCGGAACAAGCCTCGCCCTCGCCCAGCGTGTTGCCCACGGCCCCGTTGGAAGGCGTGACGGTTCATTCGGAACCGTGGATGCTCGATGCCGCGGCGGGTCAGGTCCTCACGACGCCGAACTACCGGATCTACACGACCTCAAGCAAGGAGTTCCTGCTCGACCACATGCCCGCCTTCGTGGAATCGGCGGCAGCACACTATCGAAGCACGCTGGGACCGCTGCCCGAGCCGCGGTCCGCCATGGACATCTACCTGCTCGACACCCGCCCCCAGTGGGAGCGGATGACCGAGAAGTTCATGGGCGACCAGGCCGGGACGTATCTTCGAATCCAAAAGGGCGGATTTTCCCTCGACGGTCGGGCGATTCTGTATGACATCGGCCGTCGCGACACGTTCACCATCACGGCGCATGAAGGCTGGCACGTCTACACGCAACGCACGTTCCGCCACTCGCTGCCGGTGTGGCTCGAGGAAGGCGTGGCGACGTACATGGAGGGATTCCGTTGGGATCCCGGCAAGGCGGCAAGCCCGACCTTCCTGCCCTGGGCCAACTTCGAGCGTTACGACCAGCTTCGCTGGGGCGTTCGAGCGGGCAAGCTCATGACGCTGGAGGACCTCACGCGGAGCACGCCTCAGGAACTCATCGCCAAGGACGCGAACGCGGCCCTCTTCTACTACGCGCAGGTGTGGGCCTTGGTGCACTTTCTCAACGAAGGCGAGGACGGCGTGCATCGCGAAGGGTTGCGGCAGTTGATCGCGGATGCCGCCACGGGCCGTCTGGTTCCTCGCATCCGTCGCGATGCCGGCGAACGTGCCGCGTCGGCCTATTCGTACCGACGCGGAGGGGTGGACCTCCTCAAGGTCTACCTCGGGCGGTCTGCAACCGACCTTCAACCCGCCTACGCGGCCTTCATGGAGCAGATCGTCAAGACCGGCACGCGGAACGACATCTGGCAAGGAAAGAGCCCGATCAAGGACCAGGAATCCCAGCCCACGCCCGCGGGTTCACCCTGAACCGCGCGTGGCCAACGCCGCTCATTCCATCGGGCGGCCGGAATCGGCGAGGAGCGACTCGCGTCGAGAAGGCGGTTCGCCCAGATACGTCAGGGCACGCTCGAGCGTCCGATGCACGACCGGACCGGCGGTCGCCGCGCCGTAATAGGTGCGAGTCGCGACCCGGGCGGGCCCTGGATCATCGATGACCACCAACGCGACGAGGCGGGGTGATTCGATGGGCCCCGCGGCGACGAAACTCGGGACATACTGATGCTGCAGATACCCGAAGGGTGGCGCGGGCGGACGCGAGGTCCCCGACTTCCCGAAGAGCGTGTACTTCCATGGCGAACCGTCGGGCATCGCCTTGGCGTACTTGGATTCCATCGCCGTCACCACGTGCCTGAGGGTGTCACGCGTGATCTCGGCCGAGCGGCGGGAGAGCACGCGATAGATCGCGCCGCCGGACGTGCTGGCGTCGGCGGCGACCATCGAGAGCCGAGGCAGGGTGCCCGCCAACTCGCCGTCGCGAGCGAACGCGGAGAACGCACGAGCCATCTGCACCGCCGTGACGCCGACCTCGTTGCCGTACGACATCGAGGTGTGCGTGGTCACCTTCCATTGGCTCAGCGGCGTGACCATGCCGGCGGTCTCGCCCGCGAGCCCCAGCCGCGTGCGACTCCCGAACCCGAACCGGGTGATGCCGTCGTGGAACTCCTTGGGCGTGAGCCGCTGGGCGCCCTTGATCATGCCGATGTTGGACGAGTTGATCAGGACCTGCGCCCAGGTCATCGAAGGTTCGCCGTGCACGTCCTTGATCGCACGGCCGGTCGGCGTGATCCACGGACCGCCGCCTTCGGTGTCGAAGACCTCCTCGGGACGGGTCTTTCCGAGGTCGAGCAGCGTCGACCACACGAATGGCTTGAAGGTCGAGCCGGGCTCGTACAGATCCTCGACGCAGCGGTTGCGACCCAGGCCCGGGAGCTTGGGCTTGCCGTCGGGCATCACGTCGGGCTTGACAAGGCGGTACCTCGCGCGACTCGCGGAGATCTCGTTGGCCTTCGCACGGATGAGCTTGCGATTGGAGTACTGGGACTTGTCGAGCGTCGGCAGATCAACGAGGCCCGGCACATCGCGGTAGACGTCGGCCATGGCGATGATCTCGCCCGTCCCGGGATCCATCACGATGATGCGGCCGCCCTGCGCATCGCAATCTTCCACGCCCTTGGTCAACTCGTCGATGGCGATCCGCTGGATCTCGAGGTCGATGCTCAGCGCCACGTCGCCGCCCGCGGCGGCACGCTGAATCTGTCCCTGCTCGACCCACAGCGGCGATCCCGATGCATCGCGCACGAAGCCGACCTTGCCGACCTTGCCCCCGAGCATCGGATCCTTGCTCGACTCCATGCCCGTCTTGTGCATGCCCGCCCAGCCGTACAAGCCGACCAGGTTGGAGACCTCCGGCCCGCCGCAGAAATCGCGAACGGGCAGCGTCTCGAGGCTGACGCCGCGGAGACGGAACGGCTTCTCGCCCTTGGCGAGCTTGGCAGAACGCACGGGCTGACGCATCGCCTGACGCATCGCCTGACGCACGGCGTCGGCCTGCTCGGGCGACAGGTTGCCGCTCAGGGCGAGGTAGCGAATCGGCTTCTTGAGCTTGGGCGGTCCCTGGGCGCCGGCCTCGCCCACCTCGGCGGAGCCGGTCGCGGCGGGCGGCGTGAGGGCCGCCTGCCCGGCTGATCCGGGTGCCTCGACCACGCCGTCTTCCTCGACGGGTTCGATCCCGGAGGCCTTGGCGGCGGCGATGGCCTGCTGGCGACGCTGGTTTTCCGTCATCGCCCACAAGAGCTTGGTCCCCACCTCCTCGTCGGACGCATCGATGGCCTTGGCGATGATCCCGGCCGTTTGATGAGGATCCTCGACGAGCGTGGGGTCGATGATGACGCGTTCGGTGAACCGCGTGGCGGACAGGAGGCGGCCGCGGCGGTCCGTGATGTCGCCCCGGAGCGGAAGTTCCTTCCGAACGCTGACGCGAGGCGTCACCTGATCGAGCAGCTCAGGGCTGGGCCGCAACTGAATTTGCGCCACTCGACCGAGCACGGTCAGCATGACCGCCGTGATCGCGACCATCAGCACCATCGAGATGACCCGAAAGCACGTGGGTGCCGGGCCGTCGGTCGCGGCGAGCGGAGCGGGCGAGCCATCAGTCACGGGAGCAACCTCGGACGGTGCTTCATCATCGACACCCGCGCCCTGCGCGCTGTTCATGCGATCCACGCTGTTCACGCTCGGGCGTGCGGCCATCAGTTCTCCTCACCGTTGCGATCGCCCTTGGCCACCCGCGTCGGGCCCTTGGCGGGCTTGGACTTGGGGGTCGCCTTGGACTCCTTGCGACCATCGGGCTTGGCACCCGCGGTCTTCGTGGAACCGGCCTTGGACGCGCTGCCGCGGACGGCGGTGGCCTTGGCAACCCCGCCGGTCGTTCGCGCGGCGTTGGCATCGGGCGTGCCGCCGAGAGCAACCTGAGAACCCCCGGCCATTTCCGGGGGCAAGGGCGGACCGATCAGTTCGGGGCCGGTCCCCTTCCCTTGCGCCATCATCGCCAACTGATCCGGCGTGAAGACATCAGAGGGAATGATGGGATGCAGGTCGACCAATCCGGCCGCGAGTTGCTCGATCCGCGGCGGGGTGGTGCGTTCGGCCACCTGGGTCCGCAGCATCCAGAGCCGCTCATCCTGTCGGTTGATCCGCAACTGCGCCTGGGTCAACTCGCTGAGTGCCTGGACACGTTCGTGACGAAGCGACAGAAGCCAGCCGCCGCAGGCGGCGATGCACGCAATGAGGGTCGCCAGCTTTCCGAACACGCGTTTCTCCGCCCGATGGTGTGATGCGAGCCATGGCCGGGCCCTGACCAGACCCAAGCCGGGCCCCGACCAAGCCAAGCCCCGGAGGGAACCGGAGCAACGAGGACTTAGCGATCAGAGGGAAGCACGATCGCCACGCCCAACGGCAGGGTGGTGGGATCCTTGATGACGCCGCGGTTCATCCGCATGATTTCATCGACGCGACCGGAGCTGCCGAGTTCGCGCTTGGCGATGGTGTGCAGGGTGTCGCCCTTGCGGATCGTGTACTGCTTGTTCTTGGAAGGCTCCCTGCCCTTGATGGCCAACTCCTTGGAGGTCGCCGTCGGCGCCTGGGCCAGTCGGGTCGGGGAGGCCTTGGTGGCTGGCGTGGCCGGAACACTCTTGGGAGCGGCGGGACGAACCTCGGGGATCACGATCTCGGTGCCAACCTTCAGCTCAGCGTCGTTGGCGAAGGCCTTGGGGTTGGCTTCCTTGATCTGCTTCCAGTACTTGCCGTCACCCAGGTACTGCCGAGCGAGCTTGAAGGCGGAGTCGCCCGGGGCGACGACATGGGTGCGGCCCTTCGCGGCCGAGGGGGTTGGCTTCACGGCCGTGGCTGTCTTGGTGGCCGGCGACGCAGGGGTTTCCTGCGTCAGTTCGACGACGGAGGGCTTGGAGGGTGCGGCCTTCTCGGGAAGAACGATCTCGCCGTCCTTCACCGTGCCGCCCACCCGCTCGATGGCCTTGGCGAGTTCCGCGTGCTCGTCGCGATCGCCCATGGCGACCGTCGTGGAGCCGGCGGGCTGATCGGCGGAGGGCTCGGCGGGCGTGCCTGCCAGCGCATCACCCATGGTGGAAGCCACGGGAGCGGGCGGCGTCTCCACCACCGGGGGCGGAGGCACGCGGTCGGGCTGCACCGACACCTCGGACGCAACAATCGGGCGACGCTGCACGGAGAGGTGATCGCTGATGAGCACCATCACGCTGAGGATCAGGGTGACGGCGATGATCAGGGCCAGCTTGAGTTCTCGAGTCACGGCTCTTCACGCGTCCTTGCGGCTGGGCCAGTCGGGCATGCCGCGTTTGTCCCCCCCGTCGCCCTCTGGGCCGGACCTTGGCTTCCGTGCCAAGATCGCCGCGGCCTGGGTGCTCCACCGACGGGCGGGGAGACTGCTGCAGGATCATACATCACTTCAAGTCAAGATCCCACTCTTCAGGGGAATCCCGTGTCGATTCATCGCGAGGCTCGACGAGCCGGTCGGCCCTCGTCCGCTTCCGCCTCGTCGCCCGCCTCGTTCGCCTTCGGCAGCGGCAAACGAACGGCCCGCAACTTGGCCGACCGCGACCGAGGGTTGGCCTGCACTTCCTGCTCGCTCGCCGTGACCACGCCGCGGGTCAAGTCTTCCGCCCCCGCTTGAATGAGTCCGGCGAGCGTGCGCTTCACCGGACGATCCTCGAGCGAGTGGAAGGTGATGAATGCCAGTCGAGCTCCGGGTCGGAGCCAGCGGCCATGACCTGACTGACCTGACTGACCTGCGAGCACCCGCCTCGCCTCGGCGTCGACCGCCGCCATCAAGGCGTTGATGCTGCCGATCTCGTCGTTGACGGCGATGCGTAGGGCTTGGAAGGTGCGGGTCGCGGGGTCGATGCCGCCGGATGCCTGACGCCCCACCACCCCCCGAATGAGTTCAGCCAAGTGGGTGGTAGTGAGTATCGGTCCCCTTGCTCGCTCTTGCACAAGTTTTTTCGCGATGCGTCGAGCGTTGCGTTCCTCGCCGAACTCCTCGAAGATCGAGGCGAGCTCCCGCTCTGACAGAGAGGCGACGAGTGTTGCCGCATCGACCTTCGCCGAAGGGTCCATTCGCATGTCGAGCGGCCCCTCCCGTTGGAACGAGAAGCCCCGGGAGGCGTCGTCGACCTGCGTCGAAGCGAAGCCGAAGTCCGCCAGCAGCATGTCCGCCGCCAACCCTCGCGACTCGAGGGCCCAGGGCACTTGCGCGAAGTTGCCCTGCAGCGTCACGACATCGAGCTTCCCATCGGCGGCATGGGCGACCGCCCCACTGGCACGGGACAGGTTCCCCGCATCGAGGTCGCAGAGCACCACCCTGGCCCCACCGGCCGTCCCCGGTTGCGACGGGAGGGCGTTCATGACCGAGGCCACCTGCGAGGCGTGTCCGCCCAACCCGGCCGTGCAGTCGACATACGTCTCGCCGGGGCCCGGACGCAGGACCTCAAGCACCTCGGCGGGCAGGACTGGCACGTGGGAGAAGGGCACGCCGCCAGCGTAGCGACCCCGTCACGGGCCGGGGTACCGTTGCCCCATGAAGCGAGCAATCGTCCTTGGGGCCGGCATGGTGGGAAGCGTCATGGCCCTCGACTTGGCCGCCGACCCCGGATTCGAGGTCACCGTGGCCGACGTCCGCGACGAGGCCCTCGCCCGCGTGGCCGCCAAGGCACCGGGCCGCATCCGAACCGTCAAGGTCGACCTGGGCTCCCCGGAGGCCATCCGCTCGACGGTCGCCCCCTTCGACATCGCGCTGGGCGCCCTCTCGAGCCGCATCGGCTTCGGGGCCCTGCGGGCGGTCATCGAGGCGGGCAAGCCCTACTGCGACATCTCCTTCATGGCCGAGGACTTCCTCGAACTCGACGCCCTGGCCCGCAAGGCGGGCGTGACCTGCGTGACCGACTGCGGCGTGGCCCCGGGCATGAGCAACATCCTGGCCGCGCATGCCGCCCTGCTGCTCAAGCCCTGCCACCGCATCGAGATCCACGTGGGCGGCCTGCCCCGGGTACGTCGCTGGCCCTTTGAGTACAAGGCGGGGTTCTCCCCCGCCGACGTGATCGAGGAGTACACCCGCCCCTCGCGGTTCGTCGAGGCCGGGCAGGTGGTGACCCGCGAGGCCCTGACCGACGCCAACCTGATGGACTTCGAGGACGTGGGCACGCTCGAGGCCTTCAACACCGACGGCCTGCGGAGCCTGATCGAAACGGTCGCCCGTCGCCACGGCGTGCCCTTCATGAAGGAGCAGACGCTCCGCTACCCGGGCCACATCGACCTCATGCGGGTCATGCGGGAGACGGGGCTCTTCTCCAAGGACCCCATCGAGGTCGGGGGCGTGAAGGTTCGTCCTCTCGACGTGACCAGCGCGGTCATGTTCCCCAAGTGGACGTACCAACCGGGCGAGCAGGACCTGACCGTCATGCGGGTGAAGGCCTGGGGCGTCCAGCAAGGACGCGAGGTGTCGCTCCAATGGGACCTGCTCGACTTTTTCGATGTTGCCAGCGCGTGCACCAGCATGAGCCGCACCACCGCCTTCCCCTGCACCATCGTCGCCCGCATGATCGCCGACGGTCGCTTCAACCGGCCCGGCGTCAACGCGCCCGAGGCCCTGGCCGACCAGCCGGGCGCGGTCGACCATCTGCTCGCAGAACTCAAGGCCCGGGGCGTGGTCTACCGGGCGGCCACGATACCCGCCTGAGAGGCCTTGTCGCGCCACGTTGCGACTACGCTTGTCGCAGCCGGCATGGCCGCCGGCCGCCGCATGCATTCGCGCGGCATCTTGCACGGTGCACGGAGGCCCTCATGGCACGGCTTTGCGTCGAATCTTCCACCGCCACGACCTTCGTGCTCGACGGTCGCGAGGTGCTCGCCTTCGCTGGATGCAACTACCTCGGGCTGGCACAGCACCCCGCGGTGCTCGCCGCCGCGGCCGAAGGCCTCGGTCGATTCGGCATCAGCACCACCGCCTCGCGCGAAACCACCGGCAACACCGTCATCCACGACGCGCTGGAGCGTGAACTCGCCGCCTTCACCCGCCAGGAAGCCGCGATCCTGCTCGCCGAGGGGTACACCGCGAACTTCGCCGTGGCGCAGGGGCTGGTGCCCACGCACGGCATCGCGCTGGTCGACGCCAAGGCCCACCGAAGCATCCGCAACGCCGCCACCGCCGCGGGGATGCAGGTGATGGAGTACGAGCACCTCAACCCCGACTCGGCCGCGTGGCTCGTGCGCCAATACGCCGACCAGGGCGTGGCGATCTTCACCGACGGCATCTTCGCGGCCGACGGCGCCATCGCCCCTCTGGAGGGACTGCTCCGAGCGCTGCCCGCCCGCCGCGGCACGCTCGTGGTCGACGACTGCCACGGCCTGTGCGTCATGGGCGACGGCGGCCGGGGCACGGTCGATCACCTCAGGCTCGACGACCCTCGCCTGTGCATCACGACGACGCTCGCCAAGGGCCTTGGGTGCTACGGCGGGGCCGTGATCGGCCGGCGGGTGCTCGTGGACGCGATCCGCGACGGGAGCGACGTCTACCGGCGTTCGACGCCGGTGCCCACGCCCATCGCGATGGCCGCCCGTGCCGCGCTGGGCATCATCGCCAAGGACGCCACGCTGGTCGACACCCTGCGGCAGAACACCGATCGCTGCCGCGACGCTTTGGGCCGCTGCGGCATCCGCGTGCATGCCGACCCGGTGCCCGTCTTCACCTTTGTGCTCGAGGGGGGCGTGGCCCGCATGGAACGGGTGCACAACGACCTGCTCGCCCATGGCATCTACGCGCCGCTCATCGAGTATCCCGGGGGCCCGAGCCCCCGCTACTTCCGCCTGACGGTCACGGCATCGCACCGCCCGGAACAGATTGATCGCCTGGGCGAGGCCTTCGCGACCTCGCTCAACCTCACGGCGTGCTGAGCGGGTTCAGCGAGGCGAGTTGACCCATCCCCACTCGTTGGCCGCGGAGTAGTGCACCTCGAACGTGCGGTCCTTGGCGTGCAGCCGCAGGTTCGTGCCCTTGAGGTCGCTTGCTTCCTCGATTCGGACATTGCCCGACGAGGGGGGAGTGAACCGCGATGCCGAGCCGTCGAGGTAGGCGATGTTGGCGCTCTTGTCGTGACGGGTCGTGAACTGGTCGTTCCACGCGAAGCTGCCGTCGTCGTAGGCGCGGTTGTAGAAGGTCTCGTCCTCCTCGATCAGGAGCGGCAGCGCCTGGAACCACGCCCGGTCGGAGTTGGCGACATGGGGCCGGAGCGGATAGCTGGCCTGCCAGATCAAGTCGGTCTTCGCGCCGGCCATGCGGATGAGCATGGTGTAGTCGAAGATGGTGTTGGCGAGTCGCTTGCCCGTGGGGCACTCCATGATCTTGTCGATGGCCTGGAGATACTCGCGGAGGACGGAGGCCTCGAGGGGGTGGCGATAGTTCTGCGGGGCGGCCTGGTAGCGGGCGTTGTTCTTGCCGCACCAGTCGAGGTTCATGGGGCCTTGCCAATAGGCCCCGGGGATGACGCGGTAGTCGCCGGCGTACTGGAAGAAGGACGTCGAGAGTTGGCGCTGGTTGGAGAGGCACACGACCGAGCGGGCGGTCTCGCGGGCCTTGCCCAGGGCAGGCAGGAGGAGGCCGATGAGCACGGCGATGATCGCGATGACGATCAGCAGTTCGATGAGCGTGAAGGCGCTCCGGCACGACCGAATCGGCGGCGATGGCTGCATGGGGCGCGTCTCCGGAAGGGAAGGGGCGTCGTGGCAGTTCGAATGGTAGTGACCGACGGGGTGGCCGGAGCCGTCAGGCGGGTGCTGATTCGCGCACGCCAACCCGCCTCGGGCGACCCCTTGTTGAGCCGTGCGGCACAGCCCAGCTCTGCGGACAAGCCCACGGCGGACCCGGACGCGGCGTCACATCGCCGCGCCGAACACGATCGATGCGCCGTGACATCTCCACGCCAAACACAATCGACATGCCACGTCCATCGCCTCCGCGTCATCACGCCACGTCGCCGCATCGGCGCACCGCCGGGGGCTTGCCCGCAGAGCCGGGCTGCGCACCCGGCTCAACCAAGGGACGCCCGAAGCGGGCTGGCGTGCACGGATCGACGCGATGGATCACCGCCCGCGCGGCACGCACGGACACCCGGGGTGCGTCCGCACAGCGGGCTGCAGAAGGGCGCGGGCTCCGCTGCCTGTCTCCCTCGGCCTCCGTACCATCCCCCCGCATGGATCGCGTTCGCATCACCACCGTGGCCTGCGTGCTTCTCTCCGCGGCGTTGCCGCCGGCCTTGGCGCAGACGCCGCCCGCCGACGCCGTTCCCCCCCAGGCCCGGCTCGGCCAGCGAATCCAGAAACTCCGCGACGCGGTCAAGTACACCTCGTGCGTCGTGATCGTCAGCGACCCGCACTCCTACATCGACGCCGTGTCGTCGTGGTCGCGGGCGACGCGGTTCCCCGTGCTGATCGACGACGGCTCGGTGGAGTGCCGCGAGGACATCGCGCGATTCGTGCGGGCCTTCGCCCCCGAACGCGTGGTGCGGTGGAACAGCCCCGCCTCCACCGCCTCGCCCGGCGCGCCGGCCTTCAACGCCTCGGTCACGACCCGCGCGCAGGCGGCGATCGCGAAGGTCTGGGGCGTCGTGGTCTCCGATGCAACGCCCGATGCCGCCAAGACCACCATCGCCGTCAAGTGGCAGGACCTGGGGCACCAACCCCCCGGTCTGGTCTTCGCCTCCCCCAACGACCCGGCCTGGACGGCGGCCCTGCCCCTCGCCGCGGCATGGGGCCAGCCACTGGTCTTTCTCGAGAAGCCCTCGCAGGGAAACATCGACGGCTTTGTCACTCCGGCGGAAGCCGACTCGCTCGAGGCCCGCGTGGAGCAGGCGGCGAAGGAATCGGGTCTGTCGTGGCGATCACTGGGCGACACGCTCGAGTCGGTCACGCTGTGCATGAACATCCCCGAGCGGATCGCCAAGGGCAAGGAGTTCGTCGCCCTCTCCGACCGCATCGGTCGCGAGGGCGAGGGGCTCGACATGACCACCCGCTGGGCATGGACGGGGCACGTCTTCGGCACGGCCTCGCAGGCGACGTATCGGGCGATGTGCTCGCTCTTCCTGCACCCGCGGCGGGCGTGGATCTTCGACGGCTACCCCGACACCGCGCCGTGGAATCAATACGACGGCACCAAGGCCGCACAGATCCTCGAGCAGTCGGGCATCCGCTGCGAAGTCTCCGACACGCCCTCCCAAGGGGCGGCCACGTGGCGCACGCTCGCGTCGCGGCCCGTCACCGCCGACCTCATCCTCGTCAACACCAAGGGCAACAACGACTTCTTCGACCTCGAACCTGGCCAGTGCAAGCCCGGCGACCTGCCGATCCTCACCCGCCCCGCGGCGTTGCACTTCGTGCACTCGTGGTCGCTCCTCTTCCCGGGCAAGCGAGAGACCGTCGGCGGCCGCTGGCTCGAACGCGGCGTCTTCGTCTACGCAGGCTCCGTCCACGAGCCCTTCCTGCAGGCCTTCACGCCCACCCCCGCCGTCGCCGGACGCCTGATGGCCGGCGCCCCCTTCGCCCCCTCGATCCGCCAGGAGGGCCAGCCGGTCTGGAAGATCGCCGTGCTGGGCGACCCGCTCTACACGCCGGGCCCGGCCGCCCCTCGCACCGCCGATCCCCTTCCCTTCGAGGGCGCCACGTCCGTCGACGAAGGCCTTCGCGACCTGTTGCAGCAGGACAAGTGGGAGCAGGGCGTGCTGGCCCTCAAGCTGCTGGGCCGCGACACCGACATCGCCAAGATCGCGCAGACGCTCCTCGAGAACAAGCCCCAGGCGCTCACTCCGCCGCTCCTGCGCGAGGGCATCCTCGCCGCATTCCGCACGGGCAAGCCTCAGTTGGTCTTCACGCTCTTCACGAAGTGGACGCCGGGCATGCCGCACGACGAACAGGCGCTCGACGCCCTGTGGCTCGCCGCGGGCCCGCTGCTCGCCGCGCCTGATCCGGCGGTGATCGAGCAGGGCGTGCTGCTCCAGATGCTCAAGGACGCCCTTCGTCAAGACCAGTTCGAGGCCGACGCGAGACTCGTGCTCAACGCCTGGTCGCGTCAGTTCGGCGTCACCGCCGCCACGCAGCTCCTCGCCGAGTGGAAGCGCAAGGAAAACAGCGCGGCCGAGTCGGCATCGCTCGAGCAGTTGAAGGTGCGGTGAAAGGCAACACCATCGCGGTCGATAGGATCAGGGCCCCAACGGGGCCCACGGTGGTAGCCACGGGTGATCCGAACCCGCAACGCGGGTGAGGTGAACCCGTGGAAGCGCCCACGCACGATCACGGCCCCGCGAGGGGCCGACGACCACGGCTCGGCGTTTGCCCGCCCCTCGCGGGGCGTCGGGTTGTTCACTCGTCGCGGCGGATTCGTTTCACCCGCCGCTCGACTCGTCGGTCCCCTCGGGGATCGTCATGTGACGATCCACCTCGCTCACACCACCAGCACCTCGCCAGGATCGGGCGAGAGCCCCGCCGCATGCCCGGCCGCGAGCAGCCGCCGCACCGCCTCGCGCCCCTGAACGCCCATGTCGACCGTCCAGCGGTTCACGTACATCGCCACATAGCGGTCCACACGCTCGAGCGTCGGACGGCCGCTCTCGGTCGCTCCCTTCTTCGCGGCGTTGGCCAGCGCGAAGGGCATCGTGTACTCGAGACTCTCGGCCCGATTCGCCAACGCGAAGTCGATCGACGCCCGCAACAACCTGCTCACCTTCGCGATCGTCCCCTCGCCGAACCTCGCGTCGAGGTCGAGCCGCAGGGCGTTGCACCCCAACGGCACCGGCAGTCCGGTGGTGCTCCCCCACCACTGGCCCAGATCGACCACCAAGTGCAACCCGGCATCGGCGAAGAGCAACTGGCCCTCGTGAATCACCACGCCCGCGTCGACCTCGCCACGGGCCACCGCGCCGATCACCTGCTCGAAGGGCATCTCGACGATCGCCGCCGCTCGCGTCGCCTCCGGCCCGAGCAGCATGCTCAGGAGCAGAAAGGCCGTGGTGCGTCGCCCGGGGATGGCGATGCGGAGGCCCGTTCGCTTCAAGTCCGCGACATCCTTCACCGCCGTCCCCGCCACCACCTTGGGCCCGAACCCCTCGCCGAACGACGACCCGCAGTGCGTGATGGCGTAGCGATCCTTCACGTCGCACCACGCCCGGAAGGAGAGCGCGGTGATGTCGAGGTCGCCCTCGGCCGCGGCGCGGCGGTTGAGCACTTCGATGTCGGCGGGCACGGCACGGAACTCGATGCCGCCCGTATCGATCCGCGCCCTGCCCTCCTCCCCCGCCAGCGGCGTCCCGTCGGGCCGGACCTTGCCGGTGATGGGCCACCACATGAAGGCATCGTCAGGATCAGGCGAGTGGGCGAGCGTGAGCAGCATGAGGATGGTTCGTGAAGCGAAGAAACGGTCAGACGCAGCGATGGCACGACCGGCCCGAGGTGCAGGCGTCGGGGTGCACGGGTTGGTCGTCGGGCCCGATCTGCTCTTGCGTCTTGGTGCAGAAGTAGATGCGGGTGGAACTCTCGGCGTCGACCATGCCGGGCAGTCGCTGGCGTTCGTCGACGTACATGAGCTTGTGACGCAGCGAGAGGCACGTCACGCGGAGCTCCACCGGTCGAAAGTCGGGCATCTGGGTGCTCATGCGCGAATCTCCCGGAAGGCCGGACGCTCGCGGCCCAACGCCCGCAGCGTCGCACGCCGCACGCTGGCGACCAGCAACGCCACCTTGTGGCCGTTGTCGCGCATCGGCGTGGCGCCCTGGGCGGCCAGCGAGGCCGCCTTGGCGATGGCCGCGTCATCATCGACCTTCACGCCCCGGAGCGCGTCGGCCACGCGAGGCAACATCCACGGAACGGGCGCCACGGCCCCCGCGCAGACCTTGGCCTCGCGAATCGTCCCCGCCTCCACCCGCACGCTCGCGCAGGCGAAGGCGCACGGCCAGTCGAAACTCTGCTTGGCCTTCACCGCGTGGAAGCCGCTCATGGCCTCGGGCCTGAAGGTGAGGTGCGTGATGACCTCGCCGGGTTGCAACTCGTGCTCGCTCAGGATGCCCTTGTCGGGCATGTGGTACAGGTCCGACATGCTCAGGCTCGATCGCTTCGAGCCCACCAGATGCACGGTGCCGTCGAGAATCGCGAGCGCCGGCGCGAGGTTCGACGGATGCACGATGTGGCAGGGGCCCGGCCCGAAGATCGCGTGGTGGGCGTTCTCGCCCTCCACCGCGAAGCACGTCGAGCCGCCCTTCTTGAGGCACGGGAACTGGGCGTGGCGGTAGTACCAGCACCGCGGACGCTGGAGGAGGTTGCCCGCCGCCGTCGCCACGTTGCGGATCGCCGGCGTCGCCGCGCTCGCCGCGGCTTGCGCCAGCGCCGGCGCGGCCTCGAGCACGATCGAATCGGCCGCGATCTGGGCGAGCGTGGCGCCCGCCTCGATGCGAATGCGACCATCGGTCGTGCGGCTCACGGCCGGACCCGACATGGCCACGCCGCGAAGGTTCACCACGGCGTCGGGGGCCATGAGACCTTCCTTGAGGTGATCGAGCAGATCGATGCCGCCGGCCTTGAGCACGGGCAGCTTGTACGAGCCGCCCTGGGCCAGCGCCGCCGCCGCCTGCGCGTGGGACTTGGGTTGAACGACGACGAAGGGATTCACTTGGCACCTCCCTGGGCTGCCGCCGCCTTCGCGATCGCGGCCAGCACCTTGTCCGGCGTGATGGGCAGACTCCGCACCGGCGTGCCGATGGCGTTGAAGACGGCGCACGCGATGGCGCCCGAGGTCGGGATCGTCGGCGGTTCGCCCAAGGGCCTGGGGCCGGCCGTCTCCTTGTCCTTGGACCACAGCACCGGTTCGATCAGCGGCATGTCGCCCGGGCCGGCGATCTTGTACCACTCGAGGTTCGGGTTCACCATGGCACCCGTCTGGCGATCGAGCACTCGCTCCTCGAAAAGCGCGTAGCTCAACCCTTGAATCACGGCGCCGATCACCTGGCTTTCGGCCAGCTTGCGGCTGACGACGCGGCCGCACGCCTGCACCGCCACGATGCGATGGACCTTCACGACGCCGGTCTCGACATCAACGTCGAGATCGACGAACTGCGCGCCGCCGCTGGTGCCGGTGGTCTTGTCGGCCGCGACCGTCCGCTGGTTGTTGCGCCCCTTGCCGGTGATGGCGTCGGGAATGAGCGAGCAGGCCTCCTTCCAGCCCAGCGCCTTCGCGCCGCCTCGCCGCACCTCGCCGTTCGCGATCGAGAGTTCGCCCACCGGTGCGTTGATCCGGGTGGCGACCAGCTCGAGGAGGTGCGCGGCTGCGTCCTTGCCCGCCTCCATGAAGGCGGGTGCGGAGTTGACGGTCGTCACGCTGCCGCCCGAGCCAGGGCCCGCGGGGAGCGTGGAGCGGCCGATCCGCACCGTCACGGCCTCCAGCGGCACGCCGATGGCGTCGGCCGTGACGATGCCCACCACCGTCCGCTGTCCGGTGCCGATGTCCTGCGTGCCCGTGCGGGCCTCCACCGAGCCGTCGCGGTTGATGACCACTTCGGCCTCGACCGCCGCAGGGAAGCGGCCCCACGAGGTGACGCCCATGCCCATCCCGCGACGGATGGTGCCGGTCTGGCTGCCCGGGGCGGGTCGCTTGTCCCAGCCAATGAGCTTGGCGCCCAGTTCGGCCATCTCGCGGATGGCGTCGGCCTTGATGAGCCGCAGGCGGAGCGCCAGAGGATCGAGTCCGCAGCGGGCCGCGACCTCGTCGAGCATGAGTTCCTCGGCGAACGCACCCTGCGGGTGGCCGGGCGCCCTGAAGGCCCGAGGCATGCCGGCGTTGAGCGAGACATCGGCGTGCGCGGTGGTGATCTGCCCCAGGCGGTAGCGCCCGCTGGGGACGTTCACGCCTCCGCCGCCGCGGTTGGGGCCCACGCCCCCCCACGTCTGGATGTGGCCGCCCTTGATCGTGCCGTCGGCCTCGAAGGCCACACGCATGTGCGTGCGGCTGCTGGGACGATTGCCGGTGTCGAGGTGCTCCTCGGCGCGATTGACGAAGAGGTAGGCGGATCGCTTGTACCTGGCGGCGATCTTCGCGGCGAGCATCCCCTCCTTGCCCGCGCCGTTGAGCTTGCTGCCAAAGCCGCCGCCCACGTACTCGCACACCACCTCGAACTTGCTGGCCGGCAGGCCAAGGGCCTCGTCAAGACCGTCGCGAGCCGAGGACGTGCCCTGCGTCGACACGTAGACGATGGCCGAGTCGCCCTTGTGATCGACGCACGCGCCGTGCGTCTCGAGCGAACTGTGCGTCTGCACCTCCGTCGAATAGACGGCGTCGAGCGTGCGCTCGCCGGCCTGCTCGAGCATGGACTTGGCATCGATGGGAACCTCGGGCTCGGCCTCGATGCCCTGCACGATGGTGGTGACGGCGTCGCCCTTGCGTTTCCAGCGGCATGCCAACGCAGCCATGCCCCGCCACATCGCGAGGGGCGAGTCCGCCGCGACGTGCCCGACGGTCGCCCCGTGGTAGTTGCCCTGACGCTTGGAGACGTCGGCCTCGACCACGCCGGGCACGGCCTTGGCCGCCTCCACGTCGCACGACTCGAGCGTCGCCGACCCGAAGGGGCATCGCACGAAGGCGATGTACAGCGCGTTGGCGGGGTGCACGTCGCGTCCGTACTTGGCCGCGCCAGTCACCTTCGCGAGCGCGTCGAGGCGAGAGGCGTCGTCGTTCATCGACGAGCCGATGTTCAGCGGCCTGTTGGCGAGCGGCGGCAGCGTCGCGGCGTCGGTGTTGGCTTGGTTGCTCATGGGGTGTTCCTCCGCTCAGGCGATCGTGCCGTCGATCAGCGGGCGCTGGCCGGTGGCCTCGAGCACCGCGTTGAAGATGTTCGTGTACGTGCCGCAGCGGCAGATGTTGCCCGCCATGGCGTGCTGGATCTGGGGCAGCGTGGGCTTGGGCGTCGACGCCATCAGCCATGCGCCGGCGACGAGGAAGCCCGGCGTGCAGTAGCCGCACTGCAGCGCGTCGTGGCGGATGAAGGCCTCCTGCAGCGGATGGAGCGTGCCGTCGGCCTTGGCGAGACCTTCGACGGTGGTGATGGACGCTCCCGCGCACTCGACGGCCAGCATCATGCAACTGATGGTCAGAACGCCATCGATCAGCACGGAGCACCCGCCGCAGGAGCCGCGGTCGCAGATCTCCTTGGTGCCCGTCAGTCCCGCGTGCAGCCGAAGGGCCTCGAGCAGGGTGGTGCAGGGCTCCACCTTCATCGCGTGCTTGACGCCGTTGACCGTGAGGGTGAGATCGATGGGATTGGGGCCCATGACCGACGGTGCGTCACCGTCGGAACCGCCCGCGCGGCCGCTCTTGGCGATCGCCTCGGCGTTGGCCGCCACCGATGCCGCCGCGGCCGAGACGCCCAGCGACTGCATGAACCCGCGTCGGGAGACGCGTGCCGCCAGCACGCCCTCGTCGCCCTCGGAACAATCGTGCTGGGAAGCACGTTGGGAAGCAGGTTGGGAAGCACGTTGGGAAGGTTGGTCCGGCATGGGGGTCCCTTTCCGAAGTCCGGCGGCACGGCCAAAGGCAGCGCCGCCGGAGGGAGGGTACGGCCCCGGGGCCCGCCGAGGGTGGCGTCGGTCGCGGCACTACGCTGGCTTCATGCGCATCGTCTCGATCAACGTGTCGGCCGTCCGCGAGGTGCACGCCGGGGGCCGGCTCGTCCGCACGGGCATCTTCAAGATGCCGGTGGCAGGCCCGGTCCGTCTGGGCGAACGGGGCTTCGAGGGCGACGACCAGGCCGATCGCAAGCACCACGGGCACCCGACGCAGGCGGCCTACGCCTTCGCCGCGGAGGAGTACCCGCATTGGCAGGCCTTCCTCTCGCGTCTCGAACTGCCCCACGGCAGTTTCGGCGAGAACCTGACGGTCGCCGGTCTCGACGACGACGCGGTGTGCATCGGCGACGTGTACGCGCTGGGCACGGCCCGCGTGGAGGTGACGTTCGTCCGCGAGCCCTGCTCGACGCTGGCGGCCGCGCTCGACGCCCCGGGCATCGTCAAGGCCTTTCGCGAGCGTGCGCGGTGCGGCCCCTACCTGCGGGTGCTGACGCCGGGCGACGTCCGCGTGGGCGACGCGTTGACGCTCGAAAGGGCGCACCCGGTGGGCCTCTCGCTGCGAGAGGCGATGAACCTGATACATGCGGACTCGCCATCGCGGACTCGCTGCGAGCAGGCGGCAAGCATCGACGCGATGGATGAACGCTGGCGAACCAAGTTCGCGGCCAAGGCCGCCGGGCGATGACGCGGCTCAGAACTGCAGGTCTCGCACATGCAACACCGGCGACGCCGACGCGCGTTCCGCGGGCACCACGAAGACATAGGTGATGCGAAGCGCCGCGGCGGTGCCCGAGCACCCCTGCAGCACTCGCTCGGGCGTCAGGGCCGACGCGGTGTCGTACCACGCGATGAACGAATCGGGCAGTTCGATGAAGCAACCCCTCGCCGGTTGCACCGCCTCGACGCCCCGCGACGAGAGTTCGATCCACGGCAGCAGTCGCACCAACGCATGGTCGGCCCGAGGCACCGTGACGACGACCTGCACGATGGTCGACCCCTCCGCCACCGCGAACCGCTCGATCCGTTCCGCACGCGACACCAGCGGAACTTCAAGGGATCCGGGCATGATCAGGTCGCACTTCGACAATCGCCCGTCGGGAGTCGTTGCGCCGTGCATTCCCAGCGACGAGGCGGAGATCGGCCGAGGCAGGTACTCGCGGTCTCGCAGCACGGAGAGCGTGTACGACTTGGCGGTCGCCGTCGCCGTGGTTCGCGGCGGCGACGGCGACACAGGCCGCGGGGCGCACGCGCCGCCCCACGGCAACACGGCGGCCAAGAAGCTTGGAAGAAGCGAGCGTCGCATGGGTGTACCGGCGAAGGGTAGCGGATCGCCACCCTACACTCCCCGCCCATGCATCAGGCCCCCGTCCAAGACCCGCTTTCCCTGCTCACCAGCCGCTTCCGGGAGGCGATGCTCGCGTCTTTCCCCGACCTGCCGGCCGACATCGACCCGCTGATCAAGGCGTGTGCGCAGGCCGATCTGGGCGACTTCCAGTGCAACGCCGCCATGTCGCTGGCCAAGCGGGTGGGCAAGCCGCCCCGCGAGGTGGCCAAGACGCTGGTGGCCGCGGCGAAGGTGGGCGATCTGGTCGAACCACTGACCGAGGCCTCGATCGCGGGTCCGGGCTTCATCAACATCCGCCTGCGGTCCGACGCCCTCTCGGCCGCGGCGACCTCGCTCGACACGCCCTCGCTCGGGCTCGAGCCCGCTTCGCCGGCGCAGACCGTCGTGGTGGACCTGATGGGGGTGAACCTCGCCAAGCAGATGCACGTCGGGCACCTCCGCAGCCCGATCATCGGTGACGCGCTCGCTCGCACGTTCGAGCGGCTTGGTCACACGGTGATCCGCCAGAACCATGTGGGCGACTGGGGCCTGCCCATCGCGATGGTCACGGCGCGTCTGATCGAACTGTCGCAGGCCGGGCGGCTCGACCTCGCGAAGGTCACGCTTGATGACCTCGACGCCGCGTATCGCACGGCGCAGGCCGAGTGCCAGCGCGACCTGGCGGGCCTCGAGGCCTGCCGCCGCTTCGGGCTTGGGCCCAAGGCCACGGCCGAGTGCGAGGCGCAGGTGGAAGGCGCGACGGAGAAGTTCGTGGCGGCCCGCGCCACGCTCGTGAAGCTGCAGGCCAAGGAGCCCGCGACCTACGCCGTGTGGAAGGTGATCCAGAAGGTGACGATGGACGTGTGCATCGCGGCGTGCCGCCGTCTGCACGTGAACGTCACCGACGAGCACAGCGCGGGCGAATCGAGCTACGCCGACGAGCTCGCGCCGATGGTCGCCGACCTCGAATCTCGCGGCATCGCGGAACTCGACCAGGGCGCGCTCATCGTGCGTCTCGACACTCCTGAATACGGCTCGATCAAGGAGCCGTGCCTGGTCCGCAAGACCGATGGCGGCTATCTCTACGCCACCACCGACATCGCGGCGATCCGTCGTCGCGTGCAGCAGTTCGGGGCCGACCGCATCGTCTACGCGATCGACGCGAGGCAGAACCTGCACCTCCGCCAAATCTTCGGCGCGGGCCGCAAGGCCGGCTACGCCCGCAACAAGCGGACGGGCCTCGATGCCGTGATGGAGCACGCGGCGTTCGGCAGCGTGCTGGGCGAGGACGGCCGCCCGTTCAAGACCCGCTCGGGCGAGAGCGTGAAGTTGGCCGACCTGCTCGAGGAGACGGTGACGCGGGCGATGGCGCAGGTGCGTTCGCGCAACCCCGAGTCGTCGGAAGCCGAGTGCCGCGTCATCGCCGAGAACCTGGGCATGAGCGCGCTCAAGTACGCCGACCTGGTGAACGACCGGGTGCGGGACTACGTCTTCAGCTTCGACCGCATGCTGGCCTTCGAGGGCAACACGGGGCCGTACCTGCTCTACGCGTTGGTGCGGATCCTCAACATCTTCCGCAAGGCGGCGGAGGCGGGCGTGGGCGAGTCGTGGAAGGGCGCGCCCATCCGCTGCGAGGACGCCGCCGAGAAGAACCTCGCGATCGCGCTGCTTCGCTACCCGGCGACGGTGCGATCGGTGGCCGACTCGCTCGAGCCGCACCGGCTGTGCCAGTACCTCTTCGATCTGGCGGGTTGCTTCAGCACCTTCTACGACCAGTGCCCGACGCTGAAGTCCGAGGGCCCGGTCCGCGACGGCCGCCTGCGGCTGTGTCACCTCACCCGCCGCGTGCTCGAAGACGGCCTGAAGGTGCTGGGCCTGCCGACGGTCGAGCGGATGTGAGCTTTTTCGGGGGCGTACCCTTCAATCAGTGATGTCCGTCGATCCTTCCACGCTCACCCTGCAGATCTATCCCGCCAAGGTGCTCCGCGCCAAGGCCAAGGCCATTCCCGAGGTCACGCAGGAGATCCGCGACATCGCCAAGGCGATGATCCGCGTGATGTACGAGGAGGATGGCGTCGGCCTGGCAGCGCCTCAGGTCGGGCTCTCCATCCGCCTCTTTGTCGTCGATGTACGCCCCGACTCGAAGCGGTCGATCGCCTCCGACCCCCTCACCGCCACCGATGGGCCGATGGTGTACATCAACCCCGTCCTGAGCCAGCCCGTCGGGCCCGTCGAGCCCATGGAAGAGGGGTGCCTCAGTCTGCCCGACATTCGCGGCGATGTCCTCCGCCCCCCCACCATCACCATCCGGGCGCTGGACCTCCAGGGCCGCGAGTTCACCCAGACCGGCACCGAGCTGCTCGCCCGCTGCTGGCAACACGAATACGACCACCTCGAGGGCGTCCTGATCATCGACAAGATGACGCAGATGTCGCGGCTTCGCAACAAGACCGCCATCCGCGACCTCGAGCGGGCCTGACTTTGGAGTTCCGCCGATCCCGCCGCATGCCAGCCTGCATGCCAGCCGGCGTGCCGGCCTGCATGCCGGCCTATAGGCCGGCCCGTGGGCCGGCCCCGTTGCTATCCTTGGTCGCCCATGCGACTTGTCTTCTTCGGTTCCGGGGCCTTTGGCCTGCCCACCCTCGAGGCGCTCTCCAAGAGCCATGACATCGTCGCCGTGGTGACGCAGCCCGACAAGCCGGCCGGCCGGGGCTCGCCCCTGACGCCCACGCCCATCGGCGCGTGGGCCGCCGCCAACCTGCCCGGGGCGCACATCCTCAAGCCGCCGAAGGTCAACGCGCCCGACAAGGTGTCGTTCATTCGAGACCTGGGCGCGGACGCGTGGGTGGTGATCGCCTTTGGTCAAAAACTCTCCCCCGAGCTCCTCAAGGGGGTCTTTGCGATCAACCTGCACGCCTCGCTGCTTCCCCGCTGGCGCGGGGCCGCGCCGATCAATGCCGCCATCATCGCCGGCGACGAGGTGACCGGCAACAGCGTCATCACCCTCGCCGATCGGATGGACGCCGGACAGATCCTGGGCACGTCGCGTCGCACCGTCGATGATCACGTCACGGCGGGCGAAATGCACGACCTGCTCTCGGCCGACGGCGCGGAACTGGTGCTCAACGTGCTCGCGGCCCATCGTCGCGACAAGCTCGAACCCCGGACCCAGGACGAATCGGCCGTCACGCTCGCCGGCAAGTTCACCAAGGCCGACGGACGCGTCGACTGGTCCTCCTCGGCCCGCATGTGCCTGCGTCGCATCCATGGACTGACGCCCTGGCCGGGCGTCACCGTCCTGTTCCGCGGCCAGCCCATGAAACTGCTGCGTGCCGCCCTGACGCATGGACATCATCAGGCTCCGTCGGGCAGCCTTGTCGACGTCGACGAGGGCACGATCGCCTGCGGCGGCGGCTCGCTCCTCAAACTCCTCGAGGTCCAGCCCGCCGGCGGCAGGGCCATGATCTGGGGCGACTTCTCCTGCGGTCGCCGCCCTGTGGTGGGCGACCTCCTCGAGACTCCACCCGCGGAGGCCGAGGCGTGACGCTTTGGGACCTGCTCAAGCCCCTCGTGAAGGCGTTGGGCGTGGGCCCCTCGAAACCCGGCCCGCGTCGTCGCCCCTCGCGGCCCGCCGGACAGTCCAAGCCCGCCTCCGATCACGGGCCGCGTCGACAAGGTCCCCGCCGACGTCCCGCGGCGACCCCCTCGTCCGAACAGCCCGCCTCGCTCTTCACCCCATCACCCTCGCACGCTCGCCGCTCCGGCGACACGTCCACCTCGCGACGCGGCGGCCCGCGGACCACCATGCGGGATCGCTACGACGAGGTCGTGCGAGAGATGCTCGCCAAGTACGACATCAAGGTGCGACGCTGGCGCAAGAGCATGTCCGGCATCGCCACCGTGCTCACCTAT
This sequence comes from Phycisphaerae bacterium, assembly GCA_037139735.1. Taxonomy (GTDB): domain Bacteria; phylum Planctomycetota; class Phycisphaerae; order Phycisphaerales; family UBA1924; genus UBA2402. Next base: position 12,583 of record JBAXFU010000020.1, on the reverse strand, counting down.
CGCGACGGCACCCAGCGACGGTTCCTCGAGTCGCCTCGGCCCAAGACGCCCCTGTCGATGTCCATCTTCCTCCACGAGGTGGGTCACCACGCCATCGGCCTGGGCGTGCACAAGCCCCGCTGCCTCGAGGAGTACCTCGCGTGGAAGTTCTCCCTCGACACCATGCGTGAACTGGGCCTGCCCGTGACGGAAAAGGTCGAGACCCGCATGCGACGATCCATGGAATATGCCGTCGGCAAGGCCACTCGGCGCGGCATCAGGTCGCTTCCCCCCGAAGTGGTCGCGTACGCGAAGCGGCTGCCGCCGGAGTGACGCGGCCTCTTCGTCAGTTCGAACCGAAGATCGACGCCTTGCCGTCGCCCATGAGCGACGACGCGGCGTGCACCGCGCCGAATGTCAGCGTCATCGTGAGGTTCCAGATCTTCGCGCCGCCGACCATGAAGAGCAGCATCGCGGCGATGAAGACGACGACCTGCCCCTTCTCGCTCTCGATCAGGTCGCGATACCCGCGGCTGATGTTGGAGAGCACCTTCGACCCGTCGAGCGGCGGCACCGGCACCAGGTTGAAGAGCACGCCCATCAGATTGATCATCGCGCCGGCGTACAGGAAGATCCGCATGTTGCCACGGAGCGGCTCGCTCACGTCGGAGGCGAAGGTGAGCCATGCCGCACAGGCGGGCACGAGGATGATGAACTGCAGCAGGTTCATGCCAGGACCCGCCAGCGCCACCCACGACTCGGCGTAGCGTCCCCGGAACCGCTGAGGGTTCACGGGCATCAGGCCCCAGCAGAAGCCGAAGAGGGCGAACATCAGCAGACTCGCGCCGCCCATGTGCACCAGCGGGTTCCATGTCATGTGGCCGAGCAGCCGCGGCGTGTCGTCGCCCATGCGGATGGCGACCCAGCCGTGCGCGAGTTCGTGGCACACGATCGAGAAGATGACCCAGAAGATCCACGAGTAGAGGAAGACCGGGCTCTGCTCGTATGCCGCCGACACCCACCAGTTCATGACACTCTCCGATCTCGCCCCTCGCGCGAACGGCAGGATACGAGGCCGAACGAGGCGAAAAAGAACGCGAGCCCGGTGAAAGACCGGGCTCGCGACTGGTGTTGACCGTCAACGTCGCGGAAGGATCACTTCTTCGCGACCGAAGCGCGGGACGACTTCACGGCGGTCGCCACGATGCCGTCGAAGAGCTTGGGATCCTCGATGGCGATCTGGCTGAGCATCTTGCGGTTGAGCACGATGCCGGCCAGGCGCAGCCCGTTCATCACGAGGCTGTAGCGGACGCCACGCATGCGGCACGCGGCCGTGATGCGGGTGATCCAGAGCTTGCGATAGTCGCGCTTGCGGCGGCGACGGTCGCGGTAGCCGTAGACGCCGGCGCGGATGACCGCGTTCTCGGCGCGATACTTGTGGCGGTGGTTCGTGCCGTAGTAGCCACGAGCCTTGCGGAGGATCTTCTTGCGGGCCTGAGCGCGAGCCGCGCCCTTGCGTACACGAGGCATGTCGAGACTCCATCGAAGAGGTCTGAACGGAGCGGCCCGAAGGAGCGGCCGACTTGGTTCCCGGCAGACACAGTGGTGCGTGCGTCAAGCATCGCCCGAAGGCGACGCTTCCCGGAGCGAGCGTTTACTTGCCTTCAGCCGCGGCGCGAGCGGCCTTCCGCTCGGCGGGGGTCGGGCTGCGCTTGATCGCCGTGCGGGGCTGCGTGCGGCCGCGGAGGCGGCGGAACAGCAGCTTCTCGAGGCGCTTGGTGTCAGCGCTGGACATGTACGGGTCCTTGCGGTGCTGGCGGAGCTTCTTGCCCCCCTTGCCCGACCGCAAGTGCTTGTGACCAGCCGTCTTGTGGCGGATCTTGCCCGACTTGCTGATGCGGATCCGCTTGAGCAGACCCTTGTGATTCTTGTGCTTGTAACCCATGGCCAAGTGCTCCGAAGATCTCCGCGGCGTTCGGTGCCGGGCCTCCATGATAGGCCCCCATCCCGCTGCGGGCCACTCGATGAGCAGGACTCCTCCGCCGCACCCTCCAAACATGCCCCGATCAAGGGGCCTTCCGGCGGCGGTTCAGGGAGCCTTGTCGAGTTGGCCACCCGTGCGGACCCACTCGGCGGCACCCCCGGTGAACCAGTAGACTTCCTTGTAGTCGTTGGCCAGCAGGCGCTTGGCCATGGCTCTGGCGACGGTCGAGGCGGGGTCGTTGCCGTAGACGACCATGGTCTCGAATCGCTCGTAGGCCGGCAGGCGACCCTGCCGGGTGGACTGAGACTGGAACTCGTCGAGTTGGATGTTGCGGGCCCCGGGAATGTGTCCGGCTTGGAACTGGGCCGGCGTTCGCGGGTCGATCAAGAGGATGAGCTCGGGCTTGTTCTTGGCTTTCGAGTCGTCGATCAGTCGCCGCACCTCCGAGGCGGAGATGCCCCGGATGTCGCGGTCGGTGATGTTCTTTTCGCAGGCGGGCGAACAGAAGGCGGCACCGAGTGAACACAGGACGAGCGCCAGGCGGGACCACATCGCCGGCGCTCCCGATCGAGGAAGTCGGGCGGTCGAGAGCATGGACGAGGGTAGTCCCTCACGGTCGCCATGCAGGAGCCCGCGTTCGGAAGCCTGCGGCCGCGGATCGCTCGCCCCGGCGTTGGTCATTGGTCGATGAAGGAGTGACGTGCCCCTCGTGTTGACCCGCATTCTGGCCGCCTCGATGTGCCTGCCGGCGAACGCGGCATCACCGTCGCCCGATCCGGAGCCGGGCCCCGGGGCCAAACACGTGGCCTGCGACCTGGTCCTGCCTCGCGAGCAGTTGGCGGCGGACACCACGACCACCATCGGCGTGCGGTTCCGCATCGCCCCGGGATGGCACCTGTACTGGAACGGACAAAACGACTCGGGCGCGGCCCCCACGATCGACTTCGCCGGATCCGACCCGCGACTCGCCTTCGGGCCCGCGGCATGGCCCGTTCCGGTGCGACACGCGGCGGAGGGCGACATCGTCGATCATGTCTACGAGGGCGAATGCCTGCTGTTGGTGCCGATGACGGTCGCCAAGGGCGTCGAGGGCGCGTTGCCCATCCGCTTCCGCAGCGACCTCCTGGTCTGCAGCGAAGCCTGTCTGCCGGGACGAGTCCACACGACGATCAACGTCGGCGCAGGGCCCGCGGCAGGCCCGCCGGGGGCCGGAGCGGCGGTGTTGGAGCGTGCGACGGGCGCGATGGCGCGGGAGATGCAAGGTCCCGTCCCTTTCGCGGCACGACTGGAGAGCCGCACGCTGTTCGTCGAGCCTCGCCAGGGGCAGCAGTTGCGTCGACTGACGTTCATGCCGGGGCCGGGGTGCGAGGCGACCACGCTGGCTCCCGACTGCGAGTCGCGAGTCGACAAGGGCGGAACGCCTCGGCTCGAGATCAAGCTCAACTCGCCGGGGGCGTCGGGCATCGTGCAGTGCGAGGACGACACGGGCCAAGTGACCAACTGGCGACTTGACCTGCGAGATGCCGGCGTTTCGGAAGCCGACGCCAGGAATCATGGGTCGTCCGAGGGGGGCGCCACAAGCAAGTGATCGATGCATTCACGTCACATGACGGGCGTGATTCGAAGGCGGGACGCGCGTCCCTCGCGAATCACGAGCCGAAGACCAGCGGGCCAGAGGGCCCTTCAGACAGGAGCAAGCAGTCATGAAGTCCACGTTCCTTCTTTCCACGATCACGGCGGGCCTGTTCGTGATGGCCACCGGCGGCACGAGCCTGGCGCAGGAGAAACCCGCGTCGCAGCCGGCATCGCCCGCCACGCCCACGACGCCCGCGGCGACGCAGCCGCACAAGCAGGCCGAGCACAAGCAGGCCGAGCACAAGAAGGATGGCGACAACAAGAAGAACGACGGCGAGAAGAAGAAGGAGTCGACCTCGCAAGCCGCGATCGGCCAGGCCGCGATCGGTCAGGCCGCGCCGGCGTTCAAGCTGACGTGCACGTCGGGCAAGGACGTGTCGCTGTCGGACTACAAGGGCAAGATCGTGGTGCTGGAGTGGTTCAACCCCGAGTGCCCGTACATCGTGAAGCACCACAAGACCAACACGACGTTCAACGACCTGCACAAGAAGTACGCGGGCAAGGACGTGGTCTTCCTGGCGATCAACAGCAACCGCGAGGGCAAGCAGGGGAGCGGCAAGGAGCGGAACGCGAAGGCGGCCGAGGAGTTCAAGCTCGCCTATCCGATCCTGCTGGACACGACCGGCGAGACGGGCAAGGCCTACGGCGCGAAGACGACGCCCCACTGCTTCGTGATCGACAAGAAGGGCGTGCTGGCGTACGAGGGCGCCATCGACGACGATCGTTCGGTCGAGACGCCGGGCAAGGTGAACTACGTGGCCAAGGCGGTCGACGAACTGCTGGCGGGTTCGAGCGTCTCGACGGCGCAGACCAAGCCCTACGGCTGCAGCGTGAAGTTCTGATCGACGCCAACCACCGTCCTGAAAGTCGGACGTGAATCCACGCGAAAGGCCGACCCCGGAGGGTCGGCCTTTTCTCATCGGCGATGATTCACCGCACTTTCTGGACGCACTATCATGTGGGCGAAGGAGGTTTCGGGATGCACAACGAACGGGAAGAAACTGTCACTCCACTGGTCGCCCTGGATTCGCTGATTCGCCGGCGGGCCGCGGGCGATGCTGAGTTTTCGGGCTTGATCGCCGCCGTCGGTCGATGGCTCATGTCCTGCGTGGACCTTGCTCCGGCGGAAGGCGCGACGGGCCAAGGCCCGATCGCGGCATCGACACCGGTGTCAGTTCCGGCCGCAAACACCGGTGTGGCCCCCGCGCAGGAACCGTCGCCGGCGGCGCACGCTCCGAACGCCAGCGAGTCGCGGATCCCCGCGGAGTCGCCGCCAGCCTTGGCCGACCTGACGAGCCTGCTGACGAACTTCAGCGGCAGGGTCTCTCCCAAGTCGCAGCAGTCGGCCCCATCGCCGGTGGCGGCGGCGGCGGCGGCCGATGCGAGACCGACGCTGCAATCGCTGGCGTCGCTGCTTCCTCGACTTGACCTGAAGGCGGACGCGTGCGCATGGGCGATCCGGCGGAACGAGGAGTCGTTGGCGGGTCGAGGCTTCGACGAGGTCAAGCCGGGGTACGACTCGCTGCGTCAGCGGGCGGGATCATGCCAACCGTGCTACCTGTGGATGATCGATTCGGAGTCGTCGTTCATCAACCCGGACCATTGGCGGATGCTCGAGGGGTGCTATCGAGCGTGCTCACAGGTGCTTCGCACCGTGCTGGCCTTTCCGGAGGCGTATTCGGAGAGTCCGACGCTGTTGCGCTTGATGGGCGAGGCCCAGTCGTCGCTCTACTCGGCGATGATCGCGAGCGGAGCGAGTCCTCGCTGGGAGGATCGGGACCAGCTGCGGTTGTTCGAGTGGTGTCGCGACGAGACCCGCGAACGTCAGATCTTCGTCGAGCACCTGTCGAAGGACCGCCTCGCCGATCCGACACTGCACGGGGGCCTGCTGGCCAGGGCGCTTCGGGAGCATGAACGACTCAAGAACTCCCGCGACCGCGCCAAACAACTGCAGCGGGGCCTGAACACCATCCGCTACCACATCGGCCAACTGAACATCGACGAGAGCAACGCGCCCCACGACTGGAAACGCATCGGCGAGGGCATCGAGGCGGTGACCGAGGCGGGAGCGCCGGCGTCGCATCCGGACCTCATCGACCTGCTCGCGGTCGAGGAGTGGATCACGGAGCAGATGCCCGCCGAGGTCGCCGAGCGGCCGGCGGTCGCCAACGTGCTGCGGTACGTTGACCAGCGGATTGCGGCGTCGCAGGTCGCCTCGAACGCCCCTGCGAACACGAGACGCGAACCAACTGCGGAGGTGCGGTCCGTGCGAGAGGCCTTGCGGGGCAGGACGGTGGTCATCGTGGGAGGCGACGACCGCCCGCATTCGCGAGAGAACATCGAACGGGAGTTCGAACTCAGCGAGTTGAAGTGGCTGGCGTCGCGAGAGCACAGCTCAATCGAGCAGTTCAGGGCGGCGATCATCCACCCCGACACGGCGTTGGTGATCCTCATGATCCGCTGGGCCAGTCACAGCTACGAGGACCTGCAGGAGATCTGCGAACCGGCGGGAAAGCCCTTCGTTCGCCTCCCCGGGGGTTACAACCCGTCGCAGTTGGCCCACCAGATCCTCGAGCAGGCCTCGGAACAACTCGGAATAGGGTCGAGCGCGTGACCTCAGCCGGCGGGCCCGTTCGGCCTCCCGGAGACCGGGGCCGATCGAGTCGGAACCCTGGTCATGTTCGGATTCCGCTAAGGCTCTCGCGTCCGGGCAAGGGACCCGCCGGGGCTTTCCTCCGGTTCGGGAGTCACCTACCATTGCTCCCTTCCGTCCGGGCCCGATGGCCGAGCGGCAACGGATCCTCAAGGCGAGGAGGCGGGTCGGTCGCCGAGCGACCGGGCATCGTCTTCACGCACGGCTTCAGGCGGGGCTTGCGCCCCGCTGCGGGAGCGAGGGTTCCGTCCCCCGCTGCCAGGAGCCCCCTTCACAGTCGCCGCACCGGCACCGACGGGCCCATGCCGCCGGACTGCGTGAGGCATCGACGGTCGCGAGCGGATCGCCGGCGCCGAGGGCGTCGGGGGATCGGAGCGACAGACCGGCGGGACCCGCGGGGTTCCGGCGGAGCGATTCGAGCAGCACCAGCCCCGTCGAGCGTCGCTCGGGGGGCACATTCACTTCGAGGAAGATCCAGTCATGGCAGCCGACCTTTCCCACATTCGCAACTTCGGAATCTGCGCCCACATCGACGCCGGCAAGACGACGGTCTCGGAGCGCATCTTGTTCTACACGGGCAAGAACTACAAGATCGGCGAGGTGCACGAGGGCACGGCGACGATGGACTTCCTGCAGGAAGAGCAGGAGCGCGGCATCACGATCCAGTCGGCGGCGACGACCTGCCCGTGGGAACGCAGCGGCCGCGAGTACAAGCTGAACCTGATCGACACCCCGGGCCACGTGGACTTCACCATCGAGGTGGAGCGTTCGCTCCGCGTGCTCGACGGCGCGGTGGCTGTGTTCGACGGCAAGGAAGGCGTGGAGGCGCAGTCGGAGACGGTGTGGCGCCAGGCGGACCGGTACAAGGTGCCCCGCCTGTGCTTCGTCAACAAGATGGACAAGATCGGCGCGAGCTTCGAGTTCAGCTTCGGCACGATCAAGAGCCGCCTTGGCGCCAACGGCATCGCGATCCAGATCCCCATCGGCCTGGGCCACGACCACAAGGGCGTGATCGACCTGATCGCCGAGCGTGCGTTCTTCTTCGAGGGCGAGAAGGGCGACGAGATGCGCGAGGCGGACATCCCCGCCGACATGAAGGACTACGTGGCGAAGTGGCGTCACGACATGATCGAGAAGGTCGCCGAGCTCGACGACTCGATGATGGAGCTGTACCTCGAGGGCAAGACGCCGACGATCGAGCAGATCAAGGCGGCCCTTCGCAAGGGCGTCATCGAGCGCAGGTGCTATCCGGTGCTGTGCGGCGCGGCGCTCCGCAACATCGGCGTGCAGCTGCTGCTCGACGCCGTGGTGGACTTCCTGCCCAGCCCGACCGAGAAGCCCGAGGTGCAGGGCTCGGACCCGAGCGACAAGGACGCGGCGATGACCCGTCCGCACGATCCCAAGGCGCCCTTCTCCGCGCTGGTCTTCAAGGTGGTCTCCGACAAGCACGGCGACCTGACGTATATCCGCGTCTACTCGGGCACGCTCGCCAAGGGCACGCGTCTGCTCAACCCGGGCAACGGCAAGAAGGAGAACGTCAGCCGCATCTACGAGATGCACGCCCAGCACCGCAACGACCTGGACGAGACCACCGCGGGCAACATCGTGGCGGTCGTGGGCGTCAAGGACTCGTACACGGGCGACACGCTGTGCGACGCGGATGATCCGATCATCCTCGAGCGCATGCACTTCCCCGAGCCCGTGATCGCGATGGCCATCGAGCCCAAGACGCAGGACGACAAGCGGAAGCTGTCGGAGGCGCTGGGCGTGATTCGCCGCGAGGACCCCTCGTTCCGCTCCAAGTTCGACGAGGAGACGGGCGAGACGATCATCTCGGGCATGGGCGAGCTCCACCTCGAGATCATCAAGAACAAGCTCGTCCGCGACATGAAGATCAACGTGAACGTGGGCAAGCCCAAGGTCTCGTACCGCGAGGCGATTCAGCGGAAGGTCGAGGACGTCCGCGGCCTCTTCAAGAAGCAGACCGGCGGTCGCGGCCAGTTCGGCGACTGCGTGATCACCCTCGAGCCCTTCACGGCCGAGCAGGCCGCCGCCGAGGAGCTCGACTTCACCGACAACATCGCCTTCGAGAACGGCATCGTCGGCGGCGTGATCCCCAAGGAGTTCATCCCCTCGATCGAGTACGGCGTCCGCCAGACGGCCGTGACGGGCGTGAAGTTCGGCTACCCCCTCATCAACATCAAGGTCACGCTGACCTACGGCTCCTACCACGACGTCGACTCGTCGCAGGTCGCCTTCGAGCAGGCCGGCCGCCTGGCCCTCCTCGAGGCCTGCGACCGGGCCCAGCCGGTGCTCCTCGAGCCGATCATGAAGGTCGTCGTCACCGTCCCCAACGACTACCTCGGCAACGTCACCGGCGACATGATGTCCCGTCGCGGCATGATCATCGACACCGAGGACCGCGACCCGGTCAAGCTCGTGACCTGCGAAGTGCCCCTCTCGGAGATGTTCGGCTACACGACCAGCCTCCGCGGCATGTCCCAGGGCCGCGCCAGCAGCACCATGGAGTTCCTCGAGTACCGCCCGATGCCCGCCGGCATCATGAAGGAGATCCTCGAGGAGCAGCAGGGCGGCAAGGCCGCCAAGAAGTAAGCCCCCGGCTCCAACACCGCTTCATCCGCGGGCCCCGGACTCGCTCCGGGGCCCGTTTCGTTTTGGTCCCCCACCCTACCCTCGCTCCATGCGGCACATCGTCCTGATCACCACGGGCGGCACCATCGAGAAGACCTACGACGAGGCGACCGGATCCCTCGACAACCGTCGCAGCATCGTCGGCACGATGCTGCGACGCCTTCGTCTCGACGAGGCCACCATCAGCATCAACCAGCTGATGAGCAAGGACAGTCTGCACATGACCTCCGAGGACCGCGCCCGCATCGTCGCGGCCGTGCAACTCGCGTCGGCCGGAACGCCGCCGCCGTGCGGCATCGTGATCCTGCACGGCACCGACACGCTGGAACTGACCGGCGAGGAACTTCGCCGCCGCATCCCCGATCCGGCGGTGCCCATCGTGCTCACCGGAGCCATGCGCCCCTACGAGATGAAGCGCAGCGACGCCCTGCAGAACCTCACGGAGTCGCTGTTCGCCTGCGACGTGCTTTCCCCGGGCGTCTATTGCGTCGCCCACGGGCGGGCGCTCCCCTTCCCGGGGGTCGTCAAGGACCGTGATCGCGGCACCTTCGTGCGTCGTTGAGGTCCTGCCGCCGGCTTGCCTGCATCCGCCCTCCGATTCGGCCGATACCTCCGCGGGTCTCAGTACGTCCTCGCGGAAGCACGGCCATGGACAAAGCCAGTCTCATCGGCATCATCATCGGGTTCAGCGCCCTGTTCATCGTCTTCTTCGAGGTATCGCATGGCAACTTCCTGATGTTCTACTCCCTCGAGGGAGTGCTCATGGTGGGTTGCGGCTCGATCAGCGTCTGCTTCATGGCGATGCCCATGGAGAGGATCAAGTCGGTGCCCGGATACATGCGGGCGTTCCTCTTCCACAAGGCCCAGTCCATGGAAGAGACCATCAAGCAGCTCGCGTCGCTTTCCGAGAAGGCCCGTCGCGACGGCATCCTCGCCCTCGAGAGCGAAATGGCCAACATCAAGGACCCGTTCCTCGCGGCCGGGCTCAAGATGGCCGTGGACGGCATCGAACCGGGCCAGATCGAGGCCACGGCCCGCATGGAGCTGCTGGCGATGCAGGACCGCCACAAGGCGGGCAAGAAGTTCTTCGACCTCATCAAGCTGTACGGCCCCGGGTATGGGCTGGTGGGCACGCTGGTGGGCCAGGTGGGCATGTTCGGCAAGCTGGCCAGCGCCGACATCGGAGCCCTAGGCCACGCGTTGGCCATCGCCGTCGTGGCGACCATGTACGGCGCCATCATCGCCAACGCCGTCGCCGGCCCGATCGGCGACAAGCTCGCGTTGCGGTCGGGCGAGGAGATCCTGGCCCGCGAGATGATGCTCCAGGCCATCCTCTCCATCCAGGCGGGCGACAACCCCCGTGTGACGCAGGACAAGATGCTCGCCTTCATCCCCATCGCCTCCCGCCGCAAGCTCGGACTGGCGGCCTGACGCACGGACCTCCCGATGGCCGAGGACCACGACAAGCACGACGACGGCGGACACGGCTCGGGCCACGGTGGCGGGCACGGTCCCGGCGGTCACGGCGGCGGCGAGCACGAGGAGTCGGGCGCCCCCGAGTGGCTCATCTCCTTCGCCGACAACGTCGCCCTCATGATGGGCTTTTTCGTGATCCTGCTGGCCCTCAACATGGGCCCCAAGGGGTCGGGCAAGACCGACGCCGAATCCACCACCGACGCCGAGCAGACCGCCGAGATGCTCGACTTCGTCCTCGGCGTCCGCGAGGCCTTCAACAACAAGGTGGACCTCGACTCCAAGGACCCATCCGACGCGCCGCTCATCCGCCGGATGCTCCAACGCACCAGCGGCGCGGTCCGTGAAGAAGGACCTCAAGGCGAGAGCGACTCGCTGCAGGCGCCCCGTCCGAGCGACTATGAGCAGATCACCGCCGCCGTCGACTTCGACGATCGGCAGTCGGCCCTCTCTCAGTCGGCTCGCACCACCCTGCTCGAGACCGCCCGGGCCATCCGCGACCAGCACTGGATCATCGAGGTTCGCGGGCATGTCAGCCCCTTCGAGAGCATGCGCAATCCCATCAAGGGCATGGAACTCTCGTACCAGCGTGCGCAGGCCGCCGCCGTCGCCCTCATCGAGGGCGGGCTCAAGTGGGAGAACCTGCGACTGGTGGCGTGCGGCGACAACGCCCGCGTCGTGGGCCGAACCTTCGACCGCCAGGAAGACCGCGCGAACCAGCGGGTCGAGATCGTCGTCACCAACCAGACGATGGCGCCCGACCCCAACGGGCGGCCCAACGACGACATGTCCAACGGATCGTAACGTCAGCGGCCCTGCGGAGGAGGCGTCACCGCCATCCTCGTGATCTCCAGCCGCCGCTCGTCGCCCTTCACCGGCCCGACCAACAGGTACATCGGCACGCCCTTCTCGGTCGGCCGCAGGGGTCTTGCCACATAGGGCGACGCCAACACGCGGGCCACCGGACCGTCGTCGGGCCATGACACGGGCCATCCGTCCGACGGTTGCGCGATGAAGACGAGCCCGCCGGGCGTGGTGCAGAAGTAGCCCGGCGTCATCCATGTTCCGGACGAGGCCGCCGCGCCGATCGACCTGGAGATGAGCCCCTCGACCGCTCCGGTGGAGGGGTCGAATCGTGCCGCACGGTTCTTGCGAGGATCGAACATCGCGACGACATCGCCGGCGGCGCCGCCGCTGAAGGTGCCCGCCATCTGGTGCGCCACGACAGGATCCGCGGCGGAGAGGATCCTCCACTGCTGTCGCGTCTGGCCAAGTCGCGGCTTCCCCTCGTCACGTCGATCGATCCCGATCGTCTCGAGATCGGTGCCCGACCTCGAATGCCGGAAGACGAAGATCGAGTCTTCGCCCGCCGCCGAAAGCGGATGGGTGTAGGACCCGTCGAGGGCCCGCTTGGCGGATTCGTGTCCGTCGGGCGCTCGCACCACCAGCTCGAAGTCCGTCTCGTGGAGCACGCGTCGCGAATAGAGCAACTCGCCCCGCGGCGTCAGGAAGCCGAAGGCGTTGACGGCGTCGCCGGACGCGAGCCAACGGACGCGGCCGGTCAACCACGAGGCCTTGCCGATCCAGCGGGTCCCATCGATCCGAGCCGCCTCCACGAGGAAGCCCTCGTCATCCGCGCCTCGACCCAGGATGAATCCGGCCTGAAGCGGTTCGGCGAGCGTCACCTTGGTGGCCGAGGAGGCGTTGAGGTCGTAGACCACCACGCGAGTCTCCGCGGCGGGCATGGCGTTGGGCTGGGCGAGGATCGTCTCCCAGGTCGGCGGCTCGCCTTCCTGCACGGCGAGCCAGCGGCCATCGGGCGACGCGACAGGGAGAGCCTGCCCGTCGTAGCGAACCGAGCCGCGGGGCTGCACTTCCACGCTGATGTCGGTGGCGATCCTGCGACCGGGTTCGGGCCTGGCGATCGGACCTTCGGGGAGTTTGGCGGGCGCTTTGCCCCCCGAATCGCCCTTCGACTCGCCCTTTGAAGTTCGCTGCGGGTCGCCCGTTGGACGAGCGGCCTCGGCCTTGGCCGTGCCGCCTCGCTTCACGGGGGTGCCGGAGACGGGCGTTCGTTCGACGACGCATCCGCCCGCGAGGGTCACGGCGACGATCAGGATCGAGACGCCCGCGACGACGCGTCGACGTCGGGAGGCGAAGGTCGTCCCGGTCCGCCGCTCGTTCACGGCTTTTTCTCCGCGGCGGGC
>JBAXFU010000019.1:0-38782 GCA_037139735.1 Phycisphaerae bacterium | reverse complement strand
GGCGGGTTCAACTCACCCGCCGCTCCATTCGTCGGTCCCTCCGGGACCAAAGAACGCCCGCACCAAGGGCCCAAAGGGCCCACGAGCGTTGCCGCGAGTGACCGAACCCGCGAAGCGGGTGAGGGAACTCGTGGACACGCGCTCATTCGCGCACGGCCCCGCGAGGGGCCGACGACCACACCTCGCCCATCGTCCGCCCCTCGCGGGGCGGGTGCCCGCGTCGCGCGTCACGGCGGGTTCAACTCACCCGCCGCTCCATTCGTCGGTCCCTCCGGGACCAAAGAACACCCGCACCAAGGGCCCAAAGGGCCCACGAGCGTTGCCACGAGTGACCGAACCCGCAACGCGGGTGAGGGAACCTCTAGAAACGCCCCCTACACTCCGGGTCCATGCCCGCACGTGCACGCAAGCGTCGTTCCCCCTCCCCCCGGATCGCGGTTGTCTACAGCCGCTACAACCACTCGATCACGGAGTCGTTGGTCCTGGCGGCCGTCGAGACCTGCGCCGAGCGGACGGGGTACACCCCCGCCGTCTTTGAGGCGCCGGGTTCGTACGAGTTGACGGCCCTGTGCATGGCCGCGGCTCGCACCGGCCGCTTCGACGGCATCGTCGCCCTGGGCTGCATCATCAAGGGCGAAACGAGCCACGACCAGCACATCGCCCAGGCCGTGGCGCACGGCCTCACCAACGTCACGCTCCTCACCGACGTGCCGGTGGCCTTCGGCGTGCTGACCACGAACAACGCCAAGCAGGCCCGCGAGCGGGCCGGGCTGGGGAAGGACCCAGCGTCGAACAAGGGGCACGAGGCGATGTCGGCCGTGCTCGACACGATCACGTCGACGCGGATCATCCATCACCCGGAGCTTGCCGCGGAAATCGCGGCCGAGGGCGGGCTGGCGCCGCGGCCCGACAAGGCGGCCGGCGGAGGACGCCGCCGATGAGCGACCGCCCCACGGACTCCAAGAGCAAGGACGCCAAGGCCGAGCTGCTGCGTCGGCTGGCCTTCGACGAACTCTACCTGCTCCCGGGCACGCAGGAGCGAGGCGAATCGACCATCGACATCGAGGCCGAACTCGAGTCCCTCGCCCCGATCGACCGCGAGCGAGCCATGCGGATGGCCCTGCGGCGGCTCGCGTTTCAGGTCCTTTTCGAGATGGACGCCCGGGGCATCGAGGACGAGTCGTTCATCACCGACACCATCGGTCGGGTGGAGGGCCTTGGCCCCAACGCCGCGGCCTTGGCGATTTCGCTGGTGAAGGGCGCGTTGGCCGGCCGCAAGACGGCCGACGAGGCCTTCCGGACCTTGGCGCCCGAGTGGCCCACGCACCGACTGGCGGGCGTCGACCGGGCGATCCTGCGGCTGTGCCACCACGAACTCGCCGCGGGGGCCAATCCCGCGCCGATCGTGCTCAACGAGGCGGTCGAACTGGCCCGCCACTTCAGCACCGATCGGTCGCCCGCCTTCATCAACGCGCTGCTCGACAAGATCGCCAAGGGGGCGGCCAAGGTCGGGGAGGGCGGCTGATGGCCTTCTTCAAGTCGCTGGTCGACAAGATCCGCCAGGGGTTCGACAAGGGACTCGAGAAGACCCGCGATGCGTTGATCAGCGGAGCGCAGGGGCTGCGCAACCTGCTGCTCGGACGGGCACTCGACGAGGCGCTCATCGATCAGCTTCAGGCCACGCTGCTGCGGGCCGACGTGGGACTTTCGACCACGACTCGACTGATCGACCGCATCCGCGCCGACTTCAAGGCGGGCACGATCAAGAGCGGCGATCAGGTGCTCGAGTACCTTCGCGCGGAACTCAAGGCCCTCTGGCCTCCGGAGGACCGTGCGCTCCGGTTCGCCCCGCCGGGATCGGGCCCGACCGTGATCCTCATGACGGGCGTGAACGGCGTGGGCAAGACCACCAGCATCGCCAAGCTCTGCCGCGCGCTGACGGGCGACGGCAAGACCGTGCTGCTGGGCGCGTGCGACACGTTCCGCGCCGGCGCTGTCCACCAACTTGAGGTATGGGCGCAGCGGCTGGGCGTCGAGGTCGTCAAGGGTCAGCAAGGGGGCGACCCTGCCGCCGTGGCCTTCGACGCCTGCGCGGCCGCGAAGGCCCGGAAGGTCGATGTGCTGATCCTCGACACGGCGGGCCGCCTGCAAACGCAGGATCCGCTCATGCGCCAACTCGCGAAGATCCGGTCGGTGGCGGCACGCCAGATCGAGGGGGCTCCGCACGAGACGCTGCTTGTGCTCGACGCCACCAGCGGGCAGAACGCGCTGCGGCAGGCCGAGGAGTTCAACAAGGCCGCGGGCGTGACGGGCATTTTCCTGAGCAAGCTCGACGGCACGGCCAAGGGAGGCATCGTCATCGCCATTCGCGAGACGACCTCGATTCCCGTCAAGTACATCGGGCTGGGCGAGACGCCCGACGACGTCCAGCCCTTCGACCCCGGCGCGTTCGTCGATGCCCTGCTCAACGTCGAACGCCCGGCATGAGGACCGCGCGATGGCTGCACCCCGGCGAGGCGACTTTCTCTTCCTGTTGCTCCTGACGCTCGTCGGCAGCGGCGCGGCCGCGTTCGCGTTGGCCTTCACGCGTTTGGGCTTTGGCGCTGGGCTTCTTCACGAATGGCTCCGCCAATGGGGCATCGCATTTGTGGCGGCCTTGGTCGCGTGCGTGCTCGCGGGGCCGACCGTGCGGGCCTTGGTGGCGTGGGTGACGCGGTAGACCCGCGGAATCGCCGCGTCCATTCCCGGCGTTCGAGCCCACCGCGACGCGGTGCTGGAACGGCGTCGGTTGTCCAACGACCGCGGCGGGGTCGCCGCGGACATCATGCCCCGGGGCGGACGATGACATTGCAGTGACGTTGCAGGCCCCGGCCTTGGACCGTGGATCGCCTCGAACCACGACAACGCTCGTCGACGTTCGGGAACGGCTTTGCGATTGGAGCCGCCGAATCGCCGAATCTCCGAATCGATGAATCGCGGGTGACGGCCACGCCGGGCGAGCCTGAGGATCGCCCTTGCTGCCGTCAGCGAACGGTGGCCGTGCCGCTGAAGTCGGCGCTGGGGCGGACGATGTCCTGATCGAACAGGGTTTCGGCGAGCGCGCCGGGGGCGATGTAGGTGACGGTGCCGCTGATGCGGTACTCGCCTTCGGGGGGTTGATCGCCGGTGAAGGCGGCCGGGAGGACGAACTGCTGCTTGCCGTAGCGGCGGATGATGGCCTCGGCCGACCGCTTGCCGGAGAAGAGGACCACGCCGTTTCGAGCCACCGTGTACTCGACTTCCTGCAGAGGCAGGGCGTCGGGGTTGGCGTTGTCGGCATCGATGATGAACTCGACGACGGTGGCGTCGGGCCCCCGCTCCTTGACGCTGCCTCCCAAGACCGAGAGGGAGGGCGCCTGGGTGCCGGAGCACCCGGCGAGCACCGTGGCGACGGTCGTGCAGGCGACGATGGCGAAGGCGGCGCGTGTCATCGGGCAAGCGTAGCCGAACCGTCCCCGGGCGTCATCGACGGGCGGCGGCCGCTAGCGGATGCCGAAGAAGCGGAAGGTGTTCTCGTTCAACTGGTCGTGGAAGGCGGGCCACGGCACGCCCCGCAGCGAGGCGATGGCCTTGGCGGTCACGGAGGTCATCCACGGCTGGCAGGGTCGCTCCTTGCGGTGCGGCTCGGGGGACAGGAATGGAGCGTCCGTCTCGACCATCACGCGGTCGGCGGGCACGAGTTTGGCCGCGGCATGCACATCCGGGGCGTTGCGATACGTCACGACGCCCGTGAAGGAGATCCACGCGCCAAAGTCGAGCACGCGACGGGCCTCGTCGGGCGTGCCCGTGAAGCAATGGAAGACGTACCGATCTCGCGGCAGCGAACTGTTCGCCAAACGCGGAAGCAGATCGTCGAACGCCTCGCGACAATGGATGACGACAGGCTTGGCAAGGCCCTCCCTCGTCCACGACTCGATCGCGGCGAGTTGCTCGTCGAGGACGCGGCGTTGGAGCTCGATGTCGGGCTCGGGCCAGTGCCGATCGAGACCGAGTTCACCCCATGCGACGCACTTGGGGTCTTCGCCGACGCGTCGCATCACCGACCAGTCGTGCGGACCTTCATCGCTGTAGCCAGGGTGCACGCCGGCAGAGCACCAGACACGCGAATGCGCGTGCGCGACGGCGAGACACTCGAGCGCGTTTCGCGCCGTCGTGGAGATGGTGATGCAACCAGAAACGTCGTGGGCGGCGGCCAAGGCCAGGGCCTTCGCGACGCCGTCGGTCGCCTCGGCGAACTCGGGGAAGGTGAGATGACAGTGGGTGTCGATCACGCTGAGAGGTTAGACGGATCGGTGCGACATGACCCGCGGGGCCGACGAACCCGGAGTTCCGACAGTCATCGGGGTGCGAGCGGGCACGGGGGGGGCCAAAAACACCGAAGGCCCGAGCCTTTCGGCCCGGGCCTTCGGAAGTTTCAAGAGTGTGCACTGCTCAGGTGTGACTCCGAGCAGGGCGCTTGGGGGACTGGCTTAGCAGCCACCCGCCTCCCAGACGCCGAAGAAGGACTCGATGTCGCCGCCGTCGACGCCACCGTCCTGGTTGACGTCGGCGCACGAAGCGGACGACTCCCAATCCGGGAAGAAGGAGGCGATGTCGCCGCCGTCGACGCCACCGTCCTGGTTGTAGTCAGCCGCGCAGGGGGGGCAGCTGCTGCAGGTGCTGCTGTCGAGATTGGTGTAGAAGTCGACCTGGTAGCTCAGGCTGCTGCCCGAGCCGCCAACGACGCACCAGCGGTCGTTGGAGGTGAGCGTGCCGGCCGACCAAAGGGCCGTGGCGAGGTAGTAGTCGCCAGCGGGCAGAGACGCGCCCGAAGAGCCGTCGAAGGGAACGGTCGAGCCACCCTGGGTGCGGGGGCCGGCGTCGCCGAACGAGAACTGCGGGCGGTTGGAGGTGGCCGAAGAATCATCGGACTCGGCGACCTTGCTGCCGCTGCTGTTGAACAGGAAGGAGTAGGGGTCGGCGATGCTGGTGCCGGTGGAGCTGAAGTCGAGGTCGAGGTAGAGGGGAGCCGCGATGTCTCGGCAGAGCGTGAACTTGTACCAGTCGACGCCGTAGGTCGGGAGGGTGAAGTTCGTGCCAGGGGTACCCGGAGCCGTCAGGACGCCCAGATCCGTGCGAACGGCGGGCGGGACGGCCGGAGGCAGCGCACCACCGTTGGTGTTGGTGGTGAAGTTGAGCCGGAAGTTGCCCGCCGCCGAGCCGCCGTTGACGTTGTAGGAGGAGCCGAACGACGCGCCGCCGCCGGCGACGGCAAGGTAATACTCGCCGGCGAGGATCTGCCCGTCGCGCCCGTTGAAGCTCAGGCCGTCACCCACGGCGGCGTGGTTGCCCGTACCGAAGGTGAGCATGGCGTTGACGCCGTCGCCGTCGTCCTGATCGCTGCCGCTGAGGCCCGCAACGGTGCCGGTGCCGGCGTTGTACAGCGCCATTGCGGTGTCGATGGACGATCCGTTGCTCGTGACGGCGAAGAACTGGCGTGCGTTGATGTTGGCATCACCGTTGAGGCAGATGCGGTACCACTTGACGCCACCGGCGGCGAGCGTGTCGTTGCGAACCAAGCCGGCATCGGGGATGCAGCCCAGGTCGACGGTGTTCGGCGGCGGAGGCAGCGCGACGTCGGCCGCCATGTTGAAGTAGCAGATACGGCGGTTCGCGGCCGAGCCGAACGCCTCGGAGGCGATAAAGACGCCGTTGTTGTCGTTATCGGCGTATCGGACACCGTCGGAGGAGCCCACGCTGGGGGCGACCAAGCCGCGGAAGAACGGACCCACGCTGGGGCTGGGCAAGGTCGTGCCCGAGGCGAGGGCCTCGATCACGTAGAAGCCGCTGGTGAGCTTCGTCGCGCTCCCGAGGTTCAGCGGAGCCGTGAGCGCCACGGGGGCACCCGCGTAAAAGGTGATATAGCCAGGAGTGGTGAAGGCCGTCAAGGTGCCAGTGATGGTCGCGTCCGGAGTCGCGGGCAACGCGAGCGGATTCACCGGGGAACCGCCGACCGGATCGAGATAGAATTTGACACGGAAGTCAAAGGTGGAATCGGCGGGGAGGCCGGCGGCGTCCTGCGAGAAGGCCAGACCGATGCCAGTAATGCCGATGGGATTGGTCGTCGCGCCGGGGCCGGGGCTGAAGCTGAAGCGGCTGCCGCCCTTGGTGGCGGTGGCGCGGGCGCGCCAGTCGCCACCGGTCTCGGACGGAGGACCGACGTTGAACACCAACTGGACGACACGGCTGTTGTAGCCAGCCTCGGGAGCGGTCGCCGAGATCTCGGGCATCGACGTGCTGTCGTCAATGACGGGCTGGGCGTGGGCAACGCCGAACAAGCCGCCAGCCGCCATGGCAAGAATCGCACACTTCTTCATGGATAACTCCTCTCGAAACTTTGGCGGGCCGCACACTGGCCCGCGACACACTTCACATACCAAACAAACATCCCGAGGGCCAACAGAGCCCCGGGGAGCTCACACGACTACGGAACTCTGATATCGGAAGAGCATGCTGGGTCCAAACAGCCAACCAGCAACCTTCGAAACAACCTCTTTCTCGGACCCGCCGATCAATCCCCCATGCATGGGGCGATCAACGAGCCACTCCCATCCTGACCGGGACGAACGCCCGCGGCCACCCACCCGTCTGACCAGCCACCATCCTGAGTGCCACCGCTTCGGACTCTGAGCCAGCCAATCGACGCCAGCCAGTCAACGCCAGCCAGTCAACGCCAACCAGTCAACGCCAGCCAGTCACCCCTTCTCCCGAAACCCCGCAGTCAGCCATGGCTCGCTCGGCTGGAATGAGACACGATGAACTGCGGCGGTCCGCCGTTTCCCGCCGTGCCTCTTCGACCCCGCTAGCCTCGAGACTCACCCGCCTGTGCAACGTACGCCACGCACAACGCTTGCGAATACCTTGGACAGAATACTCGTTATTGACGGAGATGCAAGGAAAAAATAACGCGTTTTGAGGGATGGCACCCGGGCGACACCAAGGAACGCCCCGGGGAATGCCGCTTCAAGGTTCGATAACCATCGAGGCGGATGCGAGCCAGCTCAAGGTTTCGCGCTGACGGTCAGTCGGGCCTTGCCTTCGCGGGGCGCCTGCTGGTGGGTCTTCTTCGCGCGATGCGTCGACCAGTCCGAGACCCGCCGATCCGGGGCCTGATCGCACGCATGCACCCTGAGCAGGTCGTAGGTGTTGTCGCGCTGCGCCGGCGTGAACCCGGACTCCCGGATCAGGCGGCAGAGC
Organism: Phycisphaerae bacterium; assembly: GCA_037139735.1. Lineage (GTDB taxonomy): Bacteria > Planctomycetota > Phycisphaerae > Phycisphaerales > UBA1924 > UBA2402. The sequence continues at coordinate 31,507 of JBAXFU010000019.1, read as the reverse complement.
ACCGCCTCATCGAGGCAGTAGGTCGTCCCCGCGCTGCTCACCACGTTCTCCTCCATCATCACGCTGCCCATGTCGTTCGCGCCGTATCGCAACCCCAACTGCCCGATGTGGGGGCCCATCGTCACCCACGAACTGCCGATCGAGTAGATGTTGTCGAGGTACAGGCGGCTGACCGCCTGCGTCCGCAGGTAATCGACCGCGCCCGACATCCGCACCCGCCGCCCGAACTCCGCCGCCCCGGGCCCGAGTTCGCGGTAATCAACATCGGGATTCGCGCCCCACGCGAAGGCCTGGGCGACGACATCGCCCGGGAACGGACGCCCGAGTTCCTCCGGGCTCGCCCCCCAGTCGCGCACGCGTCCCAAGGGCGTGTTCTCCCGCTGGAATGGCCAGGAAATGAAGGCCTTGTAATGCCCGAAGCCGCTGCCGGGAATGCCCGGCCTCGGGTGGCCGTGCTCGCCGGCCTCTCGCAACGCCCGGTCCTGCCACTCTCGCACCAAGTGCATGTGGTGGATGCGGTCGGCGTGCCCCTCGATGTGGCCGAACATCATCGTCGCGCTGGTGAACATGCCCAGCGAGTGCGCCACGTACATCACGGTCAGCCAGCTGGTTGCGTCGCACTTGCCAAGGCCGATCTTGCGGCGGACCGGCTCGGCGAAGATCTCGCCCCCGCCTCCTGGCAGACTGTCCATCCCTGCCTCGCGCAGCCGCACCATCACCCATCGCACCTTCTCCTCGAAGGTCGCACCGGGCGGATCGAAGAAGTGCACGAACTCGACGAACTCGGGCGGGCTGAAGGCGTGCACATGCACCTTCGGATGACGCTCCTTGATCGCCCGTAGCAATCCGAGGTACCAGTCGAGGGGCAGGTCGGGATTCATGCCGCCCTGCATCAGGATCTGCGTGCCGCCGATGGCGACCAACTCCCCCACTTTTTCGAGGATCTGCCCGTCATCGAGCGTGTACGCGTCGTGGTCGCCCGCGTCGCGACGGAAGGCGCAGAACGTGCACTTGGCGTTGCACACGTTCGTGTAGTTGATGTTCCGGTCGATGATGTACGTCCGCACGGCGTCGCCGTGAATCTCGCGGCATCTCGCATCGGCCCACCGGCCGAGCGTGTGCGTCGGCACCCCGGCCAGCATCGCCAGCCCCTGGTCGCGGCTCAGCCGCAACTCGCCGGACGCCACCGCCCGGAGAAAGCCCTCGTCATGGACGCTCGCGTCCGCCCGCTCCGGAGGTGGCTGATGCACGCTCGACATGGCGAATCGTAGCGAACCGCCCGCATGTTTCAATGATTTTTGAAAGTTGAGTCTACGCCCGAGCGGGCTGACGGCCAGCACGCGAGAGGTCGCCACGCGAAGGGCGATCAACACGTCGCCAACGCGGGTCAGCAACAAGGACGAGCACCAAAGAAAGAGCCCCGCATCCACAGAGTCTGGGACACGGGGCCGGAGGGGGATGCCAAGGTTTGGGCTCTTGACCCGAGCAGGGTTCGCTGCGTCGTGGCAGCGGCTGTCGGAGAAGTTTAACCGGTCGGCCGGATCGCGGCAAGCCTCGGCGTGGCAAAAACGCGATTTTCGTCACCCGGTTCCTTGGGTGCAACCACCGGCCAATTCACCACATCTGTGGTCCATTTGAGGAATGGAGGCCGGGTCGCGGCTTGTCGGGATCACCGGGATGCCGCGAGATCGACGGTGCGTCGACCGTTGATGACGAGGAGTTCCGAGTGGCCTTCCATAGGGGTGCCCCCCTTGTGGAGCAGGTCGATGACGTCGGCGGGCTTGAGGGAGGGGTGCAGGGCGAAGAGCTTGGCGGCCAGGTTGGTGACGTTGGGCGCGGCCATCGACGTGCCGGAGAACTTCATGCGCTTGCCGCCGGGCACATAGCTGTCGACCTCGAAGCCGTTGGCGTACAGGCGGACGTTCTCGCCGAAGGTGGTAAAGCCGGTGGGCTTTCCGGACTTGTCGACGGCGCCCACGGTGATGAGGTTGGGGAGGTTGAGCCCGCTGGGGATGAACTGCTCGAAGGCGTTGTTGTTGTTGCTGTTGCCCGCGGCGGCGATGAAGAGGATTTCGGGGGCCGACTTGATGGCGCCCTCGAGCCCCTCCTTCTCGATGGCGAAGAGCTTCTTGGCCAACTCGGCCCGCTCCTCGGGGCTCTTGCCGACGCCCTTGGCCTCGAGGGCCTCCTCGATGCTCTTGTAGCTCCCGCCCCAGCTCATGTTGACGACGCGGACGCCCGCGTCCTTCATGTACTGCACCGAGCGGCGATAGCTCTCGGCCGTGCGGCGACTGGCGTCCTCGTTGGGCGTGATTTGCGGGATGCTCTTGTAGTCGAAGGTGATGCGGCAGGGCAGCAGCCTGGCGAAGGGGTTGCCCTCGGCCGCGATGCCCGCCACGTGCGTGCCGTGGCTGTAGTTGCCGTAGAGGCCGAGATCCTCCATGAAGTCCTTGACCTGATCGGCCTTGAGGCCCGCCATGTACTTCTTGAGGGCGGAGGACTCGGGGCTGTCGATGTTGGCCTGCACGTCCATCATGCCCTTGGTGTGCGACTCGACGAGCGGCAGGCCGCTCCGCAGCTCCTTCACGGAGTGGAGGATGTCCACCGTGGGCCGCGACTCGAGGTCGAAGGCGATGCCGTTGACGTCGTCGACGAAGCCGTTGCCGTCATCGTCCTTGCCGTTGACGGTCTCCTTGGCGTTGACGTGCAGTTGGCCCGCGAAGGGGGCGACGTCAAGACCCGAGTCCCACACGCAGACCTCCACGGGCGAGGCCTTTTCCTTGCCCGCAAGGGTGACGAGCGTCGAGGTCCAGTTGTCTCGCATCGCCTGGGCATGCTTCGAGAGGAGCTTGCCGTAGGCCCCGGCCGCGGCGGGCTGCAGGGGGAGCATGACATCCATCGTCACCCGCATGCCGACGAGCCCGCGGGCCATATCGCTGCTGAGTTCGCCCTTGGAGGCCTCCACCACCGGATCGAGGCCCGCCTTGAGCTGGCCGATGACGAGCTCGCGCGAGATCATCTCCGCGCGGCCCTTGGCCGCCGTCACTTCCTCGCGGATCACGTCCCACGGGAGCTTCGAGAGATTGCGTTCGAGATTGGCGGCGTAGGCCTCCTTGAGCGCGTCGCCCTCGAGGCCGGACTTCTTCGCCTCGACGTAGGCCGACAACGTCTGACCGGTCATGAGGCGCTTGGCCTCCTTGAGTTCGAGCCCGCGGATGCGCTCGACGTAGGACAAGGCCTCGTCGTGGCGACCCTCGAACATCGCGATCTGCTGGAGGATGCCGTAGTACCCCTGCAGGGTGGGCTTGTCCTGGATGTCGAACTTCGCGAGGTCGGCTTCGAGATCGGCCTTCACCTTGGCCGCGAACTCGCGGAAGGGCTTGTCGCTGAGCACGAAGTCGGAGGCCTTGCCCTCGATGCGGTACGTGTGCACCGGCAGGTCGGCCGCGGTCTTCACGGGCGTCTTGGCCGGCGGCTGCGCGACGGCGACGGACGACACGAGCGGCACGGCGAGGCCGGCGACAAGGGCGAGCAGGGCGACGCGGGAGAACTGGCGCATTCGAAACTCCGTGTGTGGGAATGGGACGACAGCGACCGAGGAGGGTAGTCGGGCGTGAGACGCACTCGAATCATTGGGGTTCCCGCGGCGGGCCTTTCATCGCCGCCGTCACTCGGCGATGACGCTCGCGACGGCCATGTCCTTGACATGGGAGAGCGAGACGTGCAGGCGCCGGACCCGCAGGCGTGTGGCGACCCTGGCGGCCTCGCCCGTCAGGCGGATGACCGGCCGGCCGTCGTCGTCGTGGGCCACCTCGATGTCCGTCCAGGCGATGCCCGAGGAAAGCCCGGTGCCCAGGGCCTTCATCACGGCTTCCTTGGCGGCAAAGCGTGCCGCGAACCGCTCGGCGGCGTTGCGGAACCGGCGGCAGTACTCGCGTTCGCCCTCGGTGAAGACCCGCTGGATGAACCGGCGGGGGTGCTTGCGCATCATGGAACGGATGCGAGCCACCTCGATCAGGTCGATGCCGGTGCCCTTGATCATCTGGCGTGCTCGAACCTCAGGACGTCTTGGATCCCTTGGAGATCGGCTTGCCCTTGGCGGGGGCCTTGGACTTGGGTTCGACCTTGGCGGCCGACTCCTTCGCGGCAGGCTTGGTCGCCTTCTCGCCCGAAGTCGCCGGCGTCTTGTCCGCGGATGCGTCGGCCGGCTTGTCGGCCGGCTTTTCGGCGGACTTCTCCGGCGGCTTGTCGGCCTCGGCGGCCTTCTTGTACGACTCGCTGCGGTAATCGGTCTCGTAGAAGCCGCTGCCCTTGAAGAGGATGGCCGCGCCGGTGCCGATGAGCCTCTCGAGGGAGGCCTTCTTGCAGGCGGGGCACTTGCGGAGCGGGTCGTCCTTCATGGACTGAAACTGCTCGAACTCGTGCCCGCAGGCCTTGCAGCGGTAGTCGTAGGTGGGCATGGGAGAGGTCCTTGGACGGAATCAGCGAGACTCACGCGGTGGGCGCCACGGCGACCTTGGCGGGGCGCAGCACTCGTTCGGAGCCGTGGGCCGTGAGCAGATAGCCCGACTGAAGGACGATGCTGACGCGGCCGGCCTCGACGCCGGGGACCGACTGCTGCATCACGGCTTCGTGACGGCCGGGGAGGAACTCGTCGTTGACCGCGGGCGTGATGGGCGACACGCCGCAGGACTGCAACGACTTGATGAGATCGTCGCGGATGACTCGCAGTCCCGCGAGCATCTGCTCGACGCTGGCCTTGGAAGGGTCCTGCACGAGGGCCATGTCGAAGTGGTCGAGCACGCCGACGACGCTGGAGGCGACCTTGGCGACGCCTTCGGTGCGGGCGACGAGTTCGTTCTGGAGGGATCGCTTCTGATAGTTCTGGAAGTCGGCCATGAGGCGCAGGTTGCGGCCCTTGACATCCTCGAGTTCGGCCGAGATGGCGGCGATGTCGGCGACGACCTGCTCCGCGGATTCAGCGGCGGCTTCGGTCGAGGCGGGCTTGGGCTCCGCGCCCTCGGGAGGCGTTGCCTTGTCGGTGTTCATGGGCTTTCTCCACGGTGGTGTCCACATGCGTCGCGCGCCGGACCTGCCTCAGGCGCGAGGCTCCTTTTTCGCGTCCTTGTCGTCGCCGGCGAGGAAGTCCTTGACCTTCTTCCAGAAGCTCTCGCTTTCGGGCAGGACGGCCTTCTCCTCGGTGACGGCGTAGTCGCGAAGGAGTTGCTCCTGCTTGGCGGTGAGTTTGCGTGGCACCTCGATGCCGACGACGACCCCCATGTCGCCGCGACGACCGCCTCGGAGATTCGGGAGTCCGGCGCCGTCGATGCGGAAGGCCTGGCCGTGCTGGGTGCCTCGGGGGATGGTGAGCGGCTTGTTGCCCTCGAGCGTGGGCACCTGCACCTGGGCGCCCAGGGCCGCCTGCGTGAAGCTGATGGGCATCTCGAGGATGAGGTGATCGCCCTCGCGTCGATAGAGCGAGTGGCGCTTCACGCGAACGACGACATGGAGATCGCCCCGGACGCCCTGGCCCGCGGGGGAGACTTCCTGCGGCGGGGGTTCGCCCTCGCCGGAGACGGCGAGGGCCTGCCCGTCGCTGATGCCCGCGGGGATCTTGACGGTGAGCTTGCGCTTGCGGGCGGTGCGGCCCTTGCCTCGGCACGACTCGCAGAAGTCCTTGACGATCTGGCCTCGGCCGGCGCAGGCGGGGCAGGTGACGACCATGCGGAACATGCCGCCCAGGCCGCTCTGCTGCACGCGGCCCTGCCCGCCGCAGGAGGAGCACTTGGCGGGCTTGCTGCCGGGCTTGGCGCCGCTGCCGGTGCACGACTCGCAGACGTCCATGCGGGTGAAGTCGACATCGCGTTCGCAGCCCTTGGCGACATCCTCGAGCGAGAGGGAGACCTCGGTCTCGAGGTCGTAGCCCCGGGCCTGACCGCCGCGACGCTGGCCGCCGCCCCCGCCGAAGATGTCGTTGAACATCGAGAAGATGTCCGTGACGTCCATGCGGGAGAAGTCGTGGCCGGCCGCACCGCGGCCGCGGAGGCCGTCGTGGCCGTACTGGTCGTAGATCTTGCGTTTCTCGGCGTCGGCGAGGACCTCGTAGGCCTCGGCGGCCTCCTTGAACCTGGCCTCGGCCTCGGCGTCGCCGGGGTTGCGATCGGGGTGGTACTTCATCGCCAGGCGGCGATAGGCCCGCTTGACGTCCTCGGCGTCCGCGGACTTCTCGAGGCCGAGGATCTCGTAATAGTCGCGGGAGGTGGGCATGGCGGATCGGGAGGGAGTGAAGCGACCGGGCGAACACCCGGCCCGACTGGCAATCGAGCCCGCGTGCCTTCGCACGCGGGCTCGTGGATCGGCGGATCATGCGGGTCGCGACCCGAAGGGGTCGCGGCACGCGGGGACATCAGATGGTCGCGCCGGTGGCGGGTTCCTTCTCTTCCTTGAGCTCGGTGATGAGCACGTCGGTGGTGAGCATGAGCCCGGCGACGCTGGCGGCGTTGACGAGGGCGGTCTTGGCGACCAGGGCGGCATCGAGGATGCCCGCCTTCACCAGGTCGAGGTACTCGCCGGTGGCGGCGTTGAAACCGTTGGAGCCCTTGGCCTCCTTGACCTTCTCGACGACGAGGTTGCCGTCGTAGCCGGCGTTCTCGGCGATCTGGCACATGGGGGCCTCGACGGCGCGGAGGACGATGTCGAAGCCGAGCTTCTCGTCGTCGCTGCCGGCCTTCTTCTGGGCGGCGCGGATGGCTTCCTGCGTGCGGAGGAGAGCGACGCCGCCGCCGGCGACGTAGCCGTCCTTGGCGGCGGCGCGGGTGCTCTTGAGGGCGTCGTCGACGAGGTCCTTGGTGGCCTTCATGGCCACCTCGGTCGCGCCGCCGACGCTGATCACCGCGACGCCGCTGGTGAGCTTGGCGAGACGCTCCATGAGCTTCTCGCGGTCGTAGTCGCTGGTGCTCTTGTCGTGCTGGGCGCGGATCTGGGCGGCACGGGCGTTGATGTCGGCCTTCTTGCCCGCGCCCTCGATCACGGTGGTGTCGTCCTTGGTGACGACGATGCGCTTGGCGCGGCCGAGCTCGGAGAGCTCGACGGACTCGAGCTGGCGGCCGAGGTCCTCGGCGATGAAGGTGCCGCCGGTGAGCACGGCGATGTCGCCGAGCATGGCCTTGCGACGGTCGCCGAAGCCCGGGGCCTTGACGGCGCAGATCTTGAGCATGCCGCGGAGGCGGTTGACCACGAGCGTGGCGAGGGCCTCGTTCTCGACCTCCTCGGCGATGAGGAGGAGGGGCTTGCCGGAGGTGGCGACCTTGTTGAGGAGGGGGAGGAGATCGGGGAGGTTGCTGATCTTCTTCTCGTAGATGAGGATGTAGGCGTCCTCGAGCACGCACTCGGCGGTCTTGGGATCGGTCATGAAGTAGGGCGAGAGGTAGCCCTTGTCGAACTGCATGCCCTCGACGTAATCGAGCGTGGTGGAGGCGGTCTTGCCATCCTCGATCTCGACGACGCCCTCGGCGCCGACCTTGGAGATGGCCTCGGCGATGATCTCGCCGACGGCGGCGTCGTGGTTGGCCGAGACGGTGGCGACCTTGCGGTAGTCGTCCTTGCCCTTGCACTTGACGGCCATGGCGTCGACGGCGGCGGCGGCGGCGGTGGCGGCGTTGTTGATGCCGCGCTGCAGGAGCACGGGGTTGGCACCGGCGGCGACGAAGCGGAGGCCCTCGGAGAAGATGGCCTGCGCGAGGACGGTGGCGGCGGTGGTGCCGTCGCCGGCCTTGTCGGCGGTGCGCTTGGCGACCTCGTTGACCATCTTGGCGCCCATGGCCTGGAAGGGCTCGGGGAGCGAGACTTCCTTGCTGACGCTGACGCCGTCCTTGGTGATGTGGGGGCCGCCGAAGGACTTCTCGATGACGACGTGGCGGCCGCTGGGGCCCATCGTGCACTTGACAGCGTCGGCGAGGCGATCGACGCCCTTCTTCATCTCGAGGAGGGCGGCGTCGCTGAACATGATCTGCTTGGTTGACATGGTTGTTCCCGTTTCTTCAGTGGATGGAGGGATCGCCGCGGAGGGGGCGAACTCAGCCCTCGATGACGCCCAGGAGCTCGGACTCGCGGAGGATCAGGTGCTTTTCGCCCTTGATCTCGACCTCGGTGCCCGCGTACTTGCCGTAGACGACGGTGTCGCCGGTGCGGACGGACATCTCGGCGCGCTTGCCGTTCTCGAGCCGCTTGCCGGGGCCGGTGGAGACGACCTTGCCCTTGACGGGCTTCTCCTTGCTCGACTCGGGGAGATAGATGCCGCTGGCCGTCTTCGACTCGGCCTCGACGGGCTTGACCAGAACGCGATCCTCAAGGGGCTTGACTGCCATGTGTGTCACTCCGTTGTTGGAACCTGATGACGTGAATCAACGTTGATGCGAACCGATGCGATCCATCCCCGACCAGAACTGCCGACCAGAACTGCCGACCAGAACTGCCGACCCAAACTACCGACCAGCACTGCCGAACTCCCGTGCCCACTCCCTCACGATGCGCCGCCCTCGCCCGTGGCGGCCGGAGTCTGGCGAGCGGCCGAGGCACGCTTGCGCAGATACCCGACGATGATGGGCAGGAAACCGATGGCGAACATCGTGAGAATGAACCAGGTGAAGTTCTCCTTCACCCACGGGATGTTGCCGGCCCAATACCCGACCATCGTGCAGACCAGAACCCATGCCGCCCCCCCCACGACCGAGCACATGAGGAAGGGAAAGACCTTCATGTCGCTGATGCCCGCGACGAAGGGCACCAGGGTGCGGAAGAAGGGGAGGAACCTCGCGATGGCCACCGCGAAGAGCCCGTACTTGCGGAAGAACTCTTCCGCACGCACGAGATCCTGCGGCCGCACGAACCTCGCGAACTTCCCGCCAAAGAGCCGCCGAATGCCCTGCCCGGCGGCTTCGATTCCCGGCTGACCGCCGAGCTTGACGCTCAGTGCCCTGCCGATCAGGAAGTTGGTGTAGTTGCCCAGGACCGACGCGACCCAGAGCGAGGAGAGGAAGACCGGGAGGTGCAACCCGGTGTCGGGCCTCGCCGAGAGGACGCCCACCGCGAAGAGGAGCGAGTCGCCCGGGAGGAAGGGCATGACCACCAGGCCCGTCTCGGCGTAGATCGTGAGAAAGACGACGACATAGGTCCAGTGACCCATCGCCTCGGCGAGCGTGTCGAGGCGACTGTCGAAGTTGGCGATGAACTCGAGCACTTGGTGCATAGGGCGGCCCTTTCCTCGCGGCGCGTAGGGCCTGCGCCCGGCGCGAGGCCCAGGCGCGAGGCCCCCGGGGCGAGGCGAGGATCAGAAGCCCATGCCTCCCATGCCGCCCATGCCTCCCATGCCACCCATGCCACCCATGCCACCCATGCCGCCGCCACCGGCGGGCGCGGCCTCCTTGGGTTCGGGACGCGAGGTCACGACGCAATCGGCCGCGAGCAGCACGGTGGCGACGCTGGCGGCGTTCTGCAGCGCGAGGCGATCGACCTTGGCGGGCGTGATGACGCCCATCTGCACGAGGTCGCCGTACTGCTCGGTCAGGGCGTTGTAGCCGAAGTTGCCCTTGCCGTCGGAGACCTTGCTCACCACCACGCTGCCCTTCACGCCCGCGTTGGTCGCGATCGTCGAGAGGGGCACCGACAGGGCGGTCACGACGGTGCGGATGCCCGCGGCGACGTCGAAGGTGAAGCGACCGACATCGTCGCTGGTGACGTCGCTCGACTTGCCGAAGACGGCCTTGTACTCCTTCATGGACTCGAGCGCCTTGCGGGCCCGGATGAAGGAGACGCCGCCGCCGGGGACGATGCCCTCGGCGACCGCCGCACGCGTGGCGTGCAGGGCGTCCTCGATGCGGGCCTTCTTCTCCTTGAGTTCGGCCTCGCTGGCCGCGCCCACCTTGACGACGGCAACGCCGCCGGCGAGCTTGGCCAGACGCTCCTGGAGCTTCTCGCGGTCGTAGTCGCTGGAGGCCGACTCGATCTCGCGGCGGATCTGGGCGATGCGACCCTGGATGGCCTTGGTCTCACCCGCGCCCTCGATGATCGTCGTGTTGTCGGCGTCGATCTCAAGCCGCTTGCAGACGCCCAGGTGCTTGATCTCGGCCTTCTCGAGCTCCTGGCCCAGGTCCTTCATGATGGCGGTGGCGCCGGTGAGGATGGCGAGGTCCTCGAGCATGGCCTTGCGACGATCGCCGTAGCCGGGGGCCTTCACGGCGGCGACCTGCAGGGTGCCGCGGAGCTTGTTGATGACCAGCGTCGAGAGGGCCTCGCCGGTGACGTCCTCGGCGATGATGACCAGCGGGCGCTTGGTCTTCATGACCTGCTCGAGGATGGGAACGAGCTTGGCGACGCTCTCGATCTTGTCCTCGTGGATGAGGATGAAGGGCTTGTCGAAGGCGACCTTCATCGCCTCGGCGTCGGTGACGAAGTTGGAGGAGAGGTAGCCGCGGTCGAACTGCATGCCTTCGACGACGTCGACGATGGTGTCGATGTTCTTGCCTTCCTCGACGGTGATGACGCCGTCCTTGCCCACCTTCTCGAAGGCGTCGGCCATGATGCGGCCGATGGCGGCATCGTTGTTGGCCGAGATGGTCGCGACGTTCTGGATGTCGCCCTTGCCCTTGACCGGGGTCGAGAGATCCTTGATCTCCTTGGCGGCCACCTCGACGGCGGCCTTCATGCCGCGAACGAGCGCGTTGGCGTCGACGCCCGCGGCGATGTGGCGCAGGCCCTCGCGGAAGAGCGCCTCGGCGAGGACGGTCGCGGTGGTGGTGCCGTCGCCCGCGGCGTCGCTGGTCTTGCTGGCGGCTTCCTTCACGAGCTTGGCGCCCATGTTCTCCGCCTTGTTGCGGAGTTCGACCTCTTCGGCCACGCTCACGCCGTCCTTGGTGACGGTCGGGCCGCCCCAGCTCTTGTCGAGCACGGCGTTGCGGCCGCGGGGACCGAGGGTGGCCTTGACGGCCCTGGCCAGCTTTTCCACGCCGGCGAGGAGGGACTGACGGGCATCGTTGTCGAAGACGAGGTCTTTGGCTGCCATGGACTGTTCGCTCCAGAGTTGAAATCGTGCGCCGCCGCTCCGGTGGTCCCGGGGGCTCATTGGGTGAACGTGGAACGCCCGGAACCGTCGGCCCGGGGGTGGAACCAAGGGCAATCGGCGTGCCAGAAGGCCCGTTGCTCCTCTCGCGTCACCTTGCCGCCCTCGCGAGAGGCCAGCCCACCTGCTTCCGCCCGCAGGGCACCACGGACCCTCACAAGGCCCTCCCGCGACCTGGTACCACGCGACTGGCCGCCCCGAACCCTGCCAGAGTGGCAGACAGCCCCTCGGGCGGCTGGTCCGACCGACGTGGGGGCCGAGGCGGTGCAGAGCGGGGGCCGAGCGGGTGGGCGGCGGGGGCGAAGCAAGGCCGGGCACCCGTACGCTTGGGCTGCATGTGGACCTCGACCCAGACACTGGCCGACCTCTCGCAGCGGCTCTCGCCGTGTCGCCGCATCCTCATTCTGACTCATCTCAAGCCCGACGGCGACGCGGTGGGCTCGACGCTGGGCATGGCACGGGCCTTGGAAGGGGCGGAGCGGTGGTCGAGCGGGCGCCGGACCCACTTGTGGTATTACGGTCCCCCGCCGCCGTGGCTGGCGGAGATGTGCGGGAGCACCCCCTTCACCCACGTGAGTTCGAAGCACCCGGTGGAGCAAGCCGCGGCTGAACTGGGGGGCGAACCCGACGCGATCCTGGTGCTCGACACGGGCGCGTGGTCGCAACTCGAACCCGTGGCGGAGTATCTCGCCTCGCGGCGCCACCTGGTGATGTGCGTCGACCATCACGCGCAAGGGAGCGACGACCTCGCGCCCGCGCGATTCATCGACGCGTCGGCGGCGTCGGCGTGTCAACTGGCGGCTGAGTTGGCGCGACTCGTGCTGGGCAAGGCGTCGACGAGCGAACTGCCCCGCGAGGTGGCCCAGGCCTTCTACCTCGGCCTGGGCACCGACACCGGCTGGTTCCGCCACAGCAACGTCGACCCGCGCGCCATGCGGGACGCGGCGGCGCTGCTGGAGGCGGGGGCCGACCACGTGCGGCTGTGCGCGATGACGGAACAGAACTCGCTCGGCCGCGTGCGGCTCATCGGCAAGGCGTTGGCGACCCTCGAGTTGCACTGCGAGGGACGACTGGCGATCATGCACGCCACGCGGGCGGACCTGCTCGCGTGCGAGGCCACGCCCGGCGACACCGGCGGCATCACGGACTTCTCGCAGTCGCTGCCGGGGGTTCGCGTCTCGGCCATGCTGGTGGAGGCGATGCCCGGCGACTTCGGACGCTCGGGCGACGCGGGGATCCTGACCAAGATCAGTCTCCGCAGCAAGGCCATCGAGCCGCTGGTGGACGTCAACGCCGTGGCCGGGCACTTGGGCGGCGGCGGCCACGTGCGAGCGGCGGGCGCCCGCATGGAGGCCGACATCGAGACCACGAGGCGTCGCGTGATCGAGTTGGTGGAATCGCAGTTGCGCCAGGCCCCATCGCGGTGACGACGTCCGCGCGAGGAGACCCATCCCATGCCGAGCCACCCGACCAAGCCGCCCCTGCGGCTCTTCGCGACGACGCTCTGGGAATACCCGAGCCAGCACTACGACCCGGCCACGGCGCAGGGCCCCGCGTCGCCGCCCCGCCCGCCGGGCTGGTCGCCCGGGCCGAGGATGCAAGGCGACAAGCACTACACGGGGGCGACGCCCTCGTGGGTGATCTGGCAGTGCCTGCAGCGGTACACGCGTGAGGGAGACGTGGTGGTCGACCCGATGTGCGGCAGCGGCACCACGCTGGACGTGTGCGCGGACCTGAACCGGACGGGCAGGGGGTTCGACCTTCGGCCCACTCGAGAGGACATCACGCAGGCGGACGCGAGACAACTCCCGCTGCCCGACGCTTCGGCGGACTTCTGCTTCGTCGATCCCCCGTACTCGACGCACGTCGACTATTCGGACGACCCGCGGTGCATCGGCAAGCTCGACGCGGCGGGCGACGACGGCGGGGAGTCGTATTACCGGGCGATGGCGGGCGTGATCGGGGAACTCGATCGCGTGCTCAGGGACCGCCGGTACCTGGCGCTCTACGTGAGCGACTCGTGGCGGAAGCGTCAGGGCGGGACCGGGGTGTTCATGCCCATCGGGTTCGAGCTCTTCTCGATCCTTCGAAGTCGCTTCAAGCCCGTGGACATCATCGCCGTGGTTCGCCACAACCAGAAGCTGGCGAGGGGGAACTGGAAGAAGGCGGCGGAGGAGGGGAACTTCTTCCTGCGCGGGTTCAACTACCTGTTCATCATGAAGAAGGAGCAGGGCAAGAAAGAGACGGTCGCTCGCAAGGGTCCCGGATCGCGTCCGACGGGCGGATAACGCCATACGAACGCCTGGGCGACCCGATCGCGTCCGGGTGGAACCAACCGCGTTGTTCGGACGAAAATGGGGTTCAGGGGGTATGCCCGGGACGCCGGATCCTGTACACTCGTCAAGGACGTCGTTCGGCGACGCCGAGGATGGACCCGTGCGAAGGCGAGCGGGGGGCGGGTGAAACGGGCAATGATCGGGCGGGCATCGGGCGGGCAGTGATCGGTTGGTTGGTGATTTGGCGAGTAGTGACTTGGCGGGGGGAATCACGTGCGAGTCCCGGGCCGGGCACAGGACGCTCCGGGGCCGCGATCTCAGGCATGGCGAGGCCGGCCGCGAACGCGGGGGTCTTGCCGAAGACTCGTGGGGGCGTGAACGTCACGCCCTCACCTTGCGAGAGGCGTTAGCGAGCATGACCACGACGTCAATGAACACGCGTGCCCCGGGCGGGCGGATGATCCTGTCGACGGCGATGCTTCTGGCGACCGCGGCGGCGACGACCGCGATGGCGGCGGGGCCGGACGTGATCGTGGGCGACCTGCCGGACGTGTCGAACTACACGAGTTCGGGGGCGATCAACGGGAAGCGGTCGTACTCGGTGGGCACGACGTCGTGCAACATCGGCGACACGCCGCTGCTGTGGATCAGCAGCACGAACCAGCATCCGGTGATCTCGGGCAACCTCTATCGAATCCAGAACGGACGGTTCGAGCAGTTGGGCCAATCGTGGCTCAAGCACGGCTTCACGGCGCTGCAGGGAACGGTGTGCAGTTCGTGCACGGCGTATCCGAACGGCTCTCGGCTGGGCGTGGGGTGCTCGGACCCGTACGCGTCGGGCCTCAACGGCAGCCAGAGCGGGCTGGGGCCCAAGTCGGAAGTGAACGTGAGCACGGGCTCCTTCCCGTACCCGTGGGTGCTTCAGGGCACGTCGGCGACCGCGCTCGACAAGCGGATCGTGGTGAACGACGCCGACATGGGCGTGACGGGCGCGACGTACCTGGTGGCGAGCATGTACGTCGCCCCGGACGACGCGACCTCCGGGAACAACACGAACAACCAGTCGCACCGGCTGATCACGGTGAACTCGGCGACCAAGGACATCACGCTGACGGGCACGACGCAACGGACGCAACCCGCGATCTTCGCGTGGCGGAACGCCGACCGGAGCGTGGTGCTCAACTCGGTGGACGTGGCCGGCGACGGGCGGTTCTGGGTGGGCGTCAGGGTGAGCCCCAACGGCAGCGGCGGCTATCGCTACTTCTACGCGGTGCAGAACCTGACCAGCCACCGCAGCGGGCAGTCCTTCTCGATTCCGCTGCCGAGCGCGGCGACGGCGACCAACCTCGCCTTCCGCGACGTCGATTACCACTCTGGCGAGCCCTTCTCGGGCACGGACTGGACCCCGACGGTGGGTTCGGGCGCGGTGACCTGGACGACCGAGACCTTTGCGCAGAACCAGAACGCCAACGCGCTGCGATTCGACACCGTCTACAACTTCAGCTTCGACTCGAACTTCCCGCCCGCGCCCGGCGCCGCCACCTTGGGCCTGTTCCGCGCGGGGACCTCGCCCTCGGTGACGGTCTCGACGCTGGTGCCGAGCCCCGACGGAACGTACCGCCCGCCGAACGACTCGTGCGCCAACGCCCTGACCGTGGCGGCGGGCTCGACCAGTTTCGACACGACGGGGGCGACCACCGACGGCTTCGCCGAGCCGGGCGGCTGCGCCACCGCCGGGTACACGCAGTACGGCGGCGACATCTGGTACCGCTTCACCAACGGCTCGTGCGACGGGCCGGTGACGATCTCGACGTGCGGCAGCGCGTTCGACACCAAGCTGGCCGTCTACGCCTCGTGCCCGACCGCCTCGGGTCAGGCCCTGACCTGCAATGACAACGCCACCGGCTGCGCCGCCAGCGGATCGACGGTCTCCTTCGCCGGCACGCCGGGCGCGACCTACCTCATCCGCATCGGCGGCCACAACGGCGCGACCGGCGCGGGCACGCTGACCATCTCGGTTCCCTCGTGCGGCCCCACCAACGAGACGTGCGCCGGCGCCATGTGGCTCGCCGACGGCGTCAGCCGCGACGGCAACACCACCAACACCACCGACGACGGCGACGCCACCTGCGGCGCGGCGGCCGCCTCGCCCGACCTCTGGTACAGGTATCGCCCGGTCACCAGCGGCACGGTGACCATCTCGACGTGCGACAGCGTCTCCCCCACGTTCGACACCGTGCTCAGCGTCTTCACCGGAACGTGCGGCGCGATGACGCAGGTGGGCTGCAACGACGACTCGTGCGGCCTGCTCTCGAGCGTCGCCGTGACGGCGACCGCGGGCACCACCTACTCCATCCGCGTGGCGGGCTACAACAACGCGACGGGGGCGTTCAAGGTCAAGGCGGTCGGCGGCGGCGGTTCCGCCCCGCCGGCCAACGACGACTGCGCCAACCGGTCGGGCATCCCCCTGGGCGACACGCCCTTCACCACCGTGGGCGCGTCCACCGACGGCCCGACGCATGCGTCGTGCTCCTTCTCGGGCAGCAACCAGATCACCAACGACGTCTGGTTCAACTATCCCAGCGGGTGCAACGGCCGTCTGGTCGTCAGCACCTGCGCGGGCACCACCTTCAACACCAAGATCGCCGTGTACGACGGGTACGGCTGCGCCAACTACGAATCGCGACTGATCGGATGCAGCGACGACCTCTGCGGCAGGCAGTCGAGCGTCACCATCGACGCCGTCGCGGGCGCGTACTACACCATCCGCGTGGGCGGCTTCAACGGCGCGACCGGCGCGGGCGTGCTGCGACTCGAGTGCCTCCCCCCCTGCATCGCGGACTTCAACCAGGACGGCGGCGTCGACGGCGGCGACATCGAGGCCTTCTTCTTCGCGTGGGAGAACGCGGACTCGGCCGCCGACATCAACCAGGACGGCGGCATCGACGGCGGCGACGTGGGCGCCTTCTACGACCGCTGGACGGCGGGCTGCTGAGCCCGGACCTCCGAACCGCCACGAATGTGCACGGGGCGTCGCGCGTAGCGACGCCCCGTTTCATTTGGTCTTGGCGTTGCGCTGCTGGTCTTGGCGTTGCGCTGCTGGTCGTGGCGTTGCGCTGCCGTCGTCCCTTCACCCGACCCGGTCGATCCAGCCGCCCCCGATCACCCGGTCGCCATCGTGCAGCACGATGGCCTGGCCGGTGGCCACCGCGATCTGCGGCTCGAGGAACTCCACCGCGAACCGCCCGGTGCGACCCGAGTGCGTCGGTCCATCCGCGTCGGAAAGTCGCCGGAACCTCGCGGCGGTCGCCGGCGTGTTGTACCGGAACTTGGCCATCAGCTCGCGGCCCTCGAAGGCGGCGGGGTCCTCGACCAGCCAGTTGGCCTCGCCCGCCTCGCACCGTGCGCACAGGAGACGCTCCTTGGGGCCGATCACCACCGTGTTGGTCGAGGCATCCTTGGCGATCACGTAGGCCCGCTCCCCGAGCGCCACGTCGAGCCCGCGACGCTGTCCGATCGTGAAGCGATGCTGCCCGCGGTGCGTTCCCACGACCTTGCCCGTTTCGTCGACGATCGGCCCCTCGGCGGCGACGTGGGGGCGGCGGCGATCCACCAGCGAGGCGTAGTCGTTGTCGGGAACGAAGCAGATCTCCTGGGAGTCCGGCTTGTCGAAGACCGGAAGCCCCCACTGCCTTGCCAGATCACGAACCTCGGACTTGGGGAGCCCCCCCACCGGGAAGAGGAGCCGGCCCAGCCTTGCCCGGGGCACGCCGAAGAGCACGTACGACTGATCCTTCGAGGCGTCCAAGCCGCGGCGGAGTCGCCACTGGCCCTCGGCCCGGTCGATGCGGGCGTAGTGGCCGCTGGCCACCATCTCGGCGCCGATCTGCGCGGCGTACTCGTCGAGCTTCCCGAACTTCAGCCAGTCGTTGCAGCGGACGCACGGATTGGGGGTGCGACCGGCGGCGTACTCGTCGGCGAAGTAGTCGATGATGCGACCGAAGTCTCGCTTGAAGTTGCAGACGTAGAAGGGGATACCGAGTTGTGCCGCCACGGCCCGGGCGTCGGCCGCGTCGGTGATGGAGCAGCATCCTTGGTGACCGATCTTGACCTGGGGCAGGGCGATGGCACCCGACGGCGGGCGGCAGGCGGGTTCATCGGGCAGCAGTTCATCGAGCGTCTCGCCGGGGGACCCCAGCCGCATGAAGCAGCCCACGACGTCGAACCCGTCGCGATGGAGCATGGCGGCGGCGACGGAGGAGTCGACGCCTCCGGACATCGCCACCAGCACCTTGGGTTTCCCGGCGTGGGCCATGATGGAGGAGGGTAGCGAACCGCGTGGCCGACCGACTGCGGCGTCCCGCCACTACACTCGCGCATGCACACCATCTTCCACCCGACGCTCGCGACGGTCGCCCTGCTGGGCGGCACGCTTCTGGCCCCTGACGCCCGTGCGGCTGGCGGGGTCGAGGGGTACTACCGACAGCCGACGATCCGGGGCGACGTGGTGGTGTTCGTCTCCGAGGGGGACCTGTGGAAGGTGTCGCTCCAGGCGGCGATGGGCGACGGGGGCGCGACGGCCACGCGGCTGACGAGTCACGCGGGCGACGAGTCGAACCCTCGCTTCAGCCCCGACGGCTCGATGATCGCCTTCACGGCGCAGTACGAGGGGCCGACGGAGGCGTACGTGATGCCAAGCCGCGGGGGCTTGCCGACGCGACTGACGTGGGACGGGTCGAGGACGACGACGATCGGCTGGACGCCTGCGGACGAGAAGGGCGCGTCGCGGATCATCGCCTCGACCAACCGCTTCTCGACGCTGCCGAACATCCAGCTCGCGTTGATCGAGCCGGCGACGGGCGCGAAGGAACTGCTGCCCCTGGCGCAGGCGTCGGACGGAGCGTTCGGGCCGGACGGCCGCACCCTGTACTTCACGCGAATCCCCTTCAACGGGAGCTTCACGAAGCGGTACAAGGGGGGCACGATCCAGCAACTGTGGAAGTTCGACTGCTCGAAGAGCGAGGAGGCGACCGGGCTGACGACCGACTTCCCGGGGACGAGCTGCAATCCGATGTGGTGGAACGGCCGCGTGTATCACCTGAGCGACCGCGACCAGACGATGGAACTGTGGTCGATGAACGCGGAGGGGAAGGACCTGACGCGGCACACGGATCACGCGTCGCTGGGTGTGCCGTACCTGGACGTGAAGGGCCCTTCGCTCGACCAGGGGCGGATCGTGTATCAGCTGGGCGCGGACCTGTGGTGCCTGGATCTGTCGAAGCCGTCGCCGGCCAAGTTGCGGATCACGCTCGACTCGGACTTCGACCAGACGCGCGAGCGGTGGGTGAAGAAGCCCTTCGACTACGTGACGGCGTCGCACGTGTCGCATGACGGCGAGAAGGTGGCGATCACGGCTCGCGGGCAGATCTTCGTGGCGCCCAAGGGGCAGGGGCGGCTGGTGGAGGTGCCCCGCGCCAAGGCTGCGCGGCAGCGTGACGCACGCTTCATGCCCGACGGCTCGATCCTGACGATCAGCGACGAGACGGGCGAGACGGAACTGTGGACGCTGCCGGCCGACGGCGTGGACGTGGCGACCAAGGCGAGGCAGGTGACCGCCGACTCGACGGTGCTGCGATTCGAGGGCGTGCCCAGCCCGGACGGCACCCGGATCGCGTCGATCGACAAGGACCAGCGGCTGTGGCTGGTCGACGTGGCGGGCAAGACCAGCCGCCTGATCGACACCGACGAGATCGACCTTCCCGGCGACCTGGCGTGGTCGGCGGACGGCAAGTGGCTGGCGTACACGCTGCGGGCCTCGAACCAGAACCGCACGGTGAAGCTCTTCGACGTCGAGAAGGGCGTGGCGACGGCGGTGACGACCGATCGCTTCGAGAGCTATTCGCCCGCGTGGAGCCCGGACGGCAAGTGGCTCTACTTCCTGTCGGATCGGTCGCTGCTTTCGACGGTGTCGTCGCCGTGGGGACCGATGGCGCCCGAGCCGCACTTCGACAAGACGACCAAGGCCTACGCCCTGGCATTGACGCCGGGCGAACGCTGGCCCTTCGCGCCCGACGACGAGGTGGCGGCGGCCAAGAAGGCCGCCGAAAAGAGGGAACCCGAGAAGAAGGAACCCGCGGGCGTCGACGCGGCCAAGCCCGAAGGGAAGCCCGACGGAAAGCCGGAAGGAAAACCGGACGGAAAGCCAGACGCCAAGGCGGACGGCGACGGCAAGCCCGGCGAGAAGGGGCCCAAGCCCATCAAGATCGAGCTTGACGGGATCGTCGCTCGGCTCTTCGAGGTGCCGATGCCCGCGGGCAACTACGTGAGCCTGTCGGTGCAGGAGAAGCGACTGCTGGCGCTGAGCGTGCAAGAGGGCGAGGAGGGGAAGAACACGCTCCACTCGTTCCCGATCGCGAACAAGGACCTCGAGTTCAAGACGGTCGCTTCGGACATCGCGAGCTACGAAATCTCGGGCGACGGCAAGTGGATGCTGCTGCGCAGGCCCGCGGCGTTGCACGTGGCGGAGGCGACGGCGGCGACGGTGACGCTTGACGCCAAGAACCAGGTGAACCTCGCGGGGTGGACGTTCCCGATCACGCCGCGAGAGGAGTGGCGGCGCATGTTCGTGGAGGCATGGCGTCTGGAGCGCGACTACTTCTGGGACAGCAACATGCACGGCGTCGACTGGAAGGGGATGCTGGAGCGATACATGCCCCTGGCCGACCGCGTGTCGACGCGAGCGGAACTCAACGACGTGATTTCGCAGATGGTGGGCGAACTCTCCGCGCTGCACATCTTCGTTCGCGGGGGCGACCTTCGGGCGGGCGAGACCGACGTGGCGCCGGCGACGCTGGGGGGCCTGCTGGTCCGCGACGAGGCGGGCGGCGGGTGGCGAGTGGATCGGGTCTATCGCTCCGATCCCGACGAACCCTCGCGTCGTTCGCCCTTGGCTGCGCCGGGGGTGGAGATGGCGGCGGGCGACGTGATTCTCGAGGTGAACGGCCGGCCGACGCTGGGCGTGCCCGACATCGCGTCGCTGCTGCGAGGACAAGCGGGGCGGCAGGTGCTGCTCGTGGTGCGTCCGGGCGCGGGGGGCGACGCGAGGCGCGTGATCGTCACGCCCATGTCGATCGCGGCGGAGGAGGATCTTCGCTATCACGAGTGGGAGTACACGCGTCGCGAGCGGGTCGAGCGCGAGGGCGGCGGCGACCTGGGCTATGTGCACCTGCGGGCGATGGGCACCGAGAACTTCACGGAGTTCGCCAAGGGGTTCTACCCCAACTACGGGCGCAAGGGCCTCATCATCGACGTGCGGCACAACCGCGGGGGCAACATCGACAGCTGGATCCTGAGCCGCCTGCTCCGCAAGGCGTGGTTCTACTGGTCGCCCGACGTCGGGCGGCCCTACTGGAACATGCAGTACGCCTTCCGCGGGCATGTCGTGGTGCTGTGCAACGAGCGGACGGCTTCCGACGGCGAGGCGTTCGCCGAGGGGATCAAGCGGCTCAAGATCGGCACGGTGATCGGCACGCGGACGTGGGGCGGCGAGATCTGGCTGAGTTCGAGCAACTTCCTGGTCGACAAGGGGATCGCCACGGCGGCGGAAACGGGCGTGTACGGGCCCGAGGGAGAGTGGCTGATCGAGGGGCATGGCGTGGAGCCGGACATCGTGGTGGACAACCTGCCGCACGCGACGTTCAAGGGCGAGGATGCGCAGCTCAAGGCCGCGATCGAACTCTTGCGGAAGAAGATCAAGGAGGAACCGGTGGAGGTGCCGCCCGTGCCGAAGCGGCCCGACAAGTCCCACCGGGAACCGGCTCCCAAGTGACTGGGTCGGGGCGGTGATGCACCAAACAGAAAGCGAATGATCGGATCGATTCGGCGGGGCGGCGGCATTTCGCGGGCTTTATTCCCCCGAGTCAGGCACCTACCCTGTGGACCCCTCGCAGCCGCGGGGGTTTGAGCACGCAAGGAACACACGACATGCCCACCACCGGCGAAATCACGCAAGTCATCGGATCGACGTTCGACGCCCAGTTCCCCGAGGACAAGCTCCCGGAGATCTACAACGCCCTCGAGATCAAGGCCGAGACCAAGGCCGGCATGCTCGACCTGGTGGGCGAGGTGCAGCAGCACCTGGGCGGCGGCCGCGTTCGCGCGGTGGCCCTGGGCTCGACCGACGGCCTTCGCCGCGGGATGGCCTGCGTCGACACGGGCGGCCCGGTGACGGTGCCGGTGGGCGAGGCGGTGCTCGGCCGCGTCTTCAACCTGCTCGGTCAGCCGATCGACAAGGCCGGTCCGGTGAACGCCACCAAGCGGTCGCCGATTCACAAGGCCCCCCCGCCGTTCTCGGCGCTGAACCCCAACACGGAAATCCTCGTGACGGGCATCAAGGTCATCGACCTGATGTGCCCCTTCGTCCGCGGCGGCAAGATCGGCCTCTTCGGCGGCGCGGGCGTCGGCAAGACGGTCGTCATCCAGGAGATGATCGCCCGCGTGGCGAAGAACTTCGGCGGCTACTCGGTCTTCGCCGGCGTCGGCGAGCGCACCCGCGAGGGCAACGACCTCTGGCGTGAAATGAAGGAGGCCGAGTACACCGACGAGAAGGGCAACAAGGCGCACGTGCTCGACAAGGTGGCGATGGTCTTCGGCCAGATGAACGAGCCGCCGGGCAGCCGCCTCCGCGTGGCCCTCTCGGCGCTCACCATGGCCGAGGAGTTCCGCGACGCGTCGGGCAAGGAAACCCTGATGTTCGTGGACAACGTCTTCCGCTTCACGCAGGCGGGTTCCGAGGTGTCCGCGCTCCTGGGCCGCATGCCCAGCGCGGTGGGATACCAGCCCACCCTCTCGACGGAGATGGGCGCGTTGCAGGAGCGGATCACCTCGACGAGCAAGGGGGCCATCACGTCGGTGCAGGCCATCTACGTGCCCGCCGACGACCTGACGGACCCGGCCCCCAGCACGACCTTCGCGCACCTTGACGCCTTCATCGTGCTCAGCCGCAGCATCGCCGA
The DNA here is from genome assembly GCA_037139735.1 of Phycisphaerae bacterium. Taxonomy (GTDB): domain Bacteria; phylum Planctomycetota; class Phycisphaerae; order Phycisphaerales; family UBA1924; genus UBA2402. Next base: position 9,101 of record JBAXFU010000019.1, on the reverse strand, counting down.
GAAGGGCATCTACCCCGCCGTCGATCCGCTGGCGTCGACGAGCCGAATCCTCGACCCGCAGATCCTGGGCGAGCGTCACTACCGCGTCTCCCGCCGCGTGCAGACGATCCTGCAGCGGTACAAGGACCTGCAGGACATCATCGCGATCCTGGGCGTCGACGAACTGAGCGAGGAGGACAAGCGGACGGTGAGCCGCGCCCGCAAGATCGAGCGCTTCCTCAGCCAGCCCTTCCACGTGGCCGAGCAGTTCACGGGCTTCAAGGGCGTCGACTCGCCCCTCGAGGCGACGATCGACAGCTTCGAGCGGCTCTGCAACGGCGAAGGCGACGACCTCCCCGAGGGCGCGTTCATGTACGTCGGCACCCTCGACGACGCGAAGGCCAAGGCCGTGAAGATGGCCCAGGGCTGATCGATTCCGACAGCCACCCGATTCCCCGCAGGGCCCGGCGACATGCCGGGCCCTGTTCTTTGGGGCCTCGCCGCCCGCTCGGCGGCGGGATGGCGCAAAGAAACGATCGTTGCGCAGCGGGCTCGACTGGGAAACGATCGTTTCCTAGAGTCGGTCGCACGGAAAGGATCGCTTCAAGGCGATGTCACGAAACACCGGCACTCATCGCGAAACCTCGACCGCGGGCGAGCGGGTCGCGGCGTTGGTTCCCTTGCCGCTGCCGCCCGTCGACCCGCCGCTCCGAGTCGACGGAACCATTGATCGCCTCCTCGTCGCGGCGTCGACGGCGCTGGCCCGCCTGGAGGTGGCGGGGCGAATGGTGCCGAGCGCCGGCTGGTTCCTCTACGGATTCGTTCGCAAGGAGGCGGTGATCACCTCGCAGATCGAGGGAACGCAGGCGACACTCCGCGACGTGGTGACCTTCGAGGCGACGCGGGAGTCCTCGCGACCTCATGACGTCGAGGAGGTCTGCAACTACGTGAAGGCGATCACCTACGCGCGATCCGAGCTGGCCAAGCCGAAGGGCCTGCCTTTGAGCGTGCGACTGCTGTGCGAGAGTCACCGTCGACTAATGGGCGGGGTGCGGGGAGCCGCCAAGGCCCCGGGCGAGTTGCGTCGCACGCAGAACTGGATCGGCGGCGCCCGACCAGGGAACGCTCGGTTCGTGCCGCCGCCGCCCGAGGAGGTGCCGTCGGCCATGACCTCGCTTGAGCGGTGGATTCAAGGCGACGACCCGCTGCCGCCGCTGATCAAGGCAGGGTTGGCCCATGTTCAGTTCGAGACGATCCATCCGTTCCTCGACGGCAACGGCCGCATCGGCCGCCTGCTGATCTCGCTGCTGCTGCAGCACTGGAAGCTCTTGCCCAGTCCGCTGTTGTACCTGAGTCTGGCGTTCAAGCGACGCCAAGCGGAGTATTACGCCCGTCTCTCGGCCGTGCGGACCGACGGCGACTGGGAAGGATGGACGGCGTTCTACCTCGACTGCGTCCGCGAAGCGGCCGACGACGGCGTGGCGATGGCGGGAACGCTTTTCGAGTTGCTGGGGAAGGACCGCAGGCGGCTGGCCTCCGACGACCGCTCGACCGTCGCCGCCCTGCGGCTGCTCGACCTGCTCCCGGAACATCCGGTCGTCACCGCCTCGCGGGTGGCGACGCTGCTGAAAATCACGTCGCCCACGGCCAGAAAGGCCGTCGACATCGTCGCCGACGTGGGAATCCTCCGCGAGATCAGCGGCAAGCGTCGCGATCGTGTCTTCGCGTACCGCAGATATCTCGACGCACTGACCGGCGACGAGGAGTGATCGGCTCGCATCCCGCTTCGCGTCGCCTGCCTCACCCCGTGGCCTTGACCCGCGGATCGACCCATCGGTACATGAGATCGACGGCGAGGTTGAGCAGCACGAGCATGGTCGCAAAGACGAGCACGATGCCCAGCAGCAGGAAGAGGTCCTTGTTCTGCACGGCGTTGACGAAATGCTGGCCCATGCCGGGGATCGAGAAGATCCGCTCCACGACGAATGAACCCGTCATCGCCATCGCGGTGGCGGGGCCGAGGTAGCTGAGCACCGGCAGGAAGGCGTTGCGGAGGGCGTGCACCAGGAGCACGCGGGCCTCGCCCGCGCCCTTGGCCCTCGCGGTGCGCACGTAGTCCGACTGCAGGGCCTCGATCATGCCCATTCGCGTCAGTCGCGCGATGTACGCGGCAAAGGGCAGACTGAGCGTCAATGAGGGGAGCACCAAACTGCCGGGCAGGCGGAACGTGCCGACCGTGGCCACGGGCACGAGCACCGCGAAGAGGAACTGCAGCGCGGTGGCGACGACGAACGTGGGCACGCTGATGCCCACCAAGGCCACCAGCAGCGTTGAAGCATCGAGCCAGGAACCCGGCCGCCACGCCCCGAGCACGCCCGCGCCAAGGCCGATGACCAGCGCGATGAGGATCGCCGTCGCGCCCACCAGCATCGAAACCGGGAGCGAGGCCCCCACGATCTCGTTGACGGTGCGGTCGCGGTACTGAAGCGAGGGACCCAGGTCGAAGACGGGGCCGCCCGGGGTCTGGCCCTGGGCCGTCGCGATCGTCCATCGCACCCCGCTCACGCGGCCCAGGTACGACCAGTAGAAGGACCAGAAGCTGTCGAGGTTGTACCTCGCCTCCATCGCGGCGACGACCTCCGGGGGCGGGCGGCGACCCTCGGGGCGGTCGACGGGATTGCCGGGCACGGCCCACGCCAGGGCGAGGGTGATGGTGTAGACCGCCGCCAGGATCAGGGGCAGTTGGACCAACCGTCGCAGGAGGGTGGAGCGTGTCACGGCGTCAACCTCGCAGGGCGGCGATGACCGAGGCCCGCTCGTCGCGGGTGCGGCCGAAGAGGGCCGACGCCGAGACCAGGCAATCGCAGCCGGCCTCTCGCACCATCGCCGCGTTGGCGGGGCCGACGCCTCCATCCATCTGCACGCGTTGGTCCTTGCGGACCAGCCCGGCCAAGGCCTGGGTCTTCTCGAGCGTCGAGGAGATGAACGACTGCCCGGAGAACCCCGGGTTGACCGACATCACCAGCAGCATGTCGGGCAGCGAGACAAAGGGCAGGATCCGCTCGATGGGCGTGGGCGGGTTGATCGCCACGCCCGCCTCGAGCCCCAAGCCCCGAATGCGGTCGATGAGCGGGGCGATCTGCTCGGGGGGGACGGCCTCGACATGAAAGGTGAGGTTGGAGGCCCCGGCCCTCGCGAACGGTTCGACGAAGCGGGCGGGGTCGTTGACCATCAGGTGCACATCGAGGTACGCCGATGGCATCGCGGCGTGGAGGGAGGCGCACAGGGCCGGTCCCATTGTCAGATTGGGCACGAAGTGGCCGTCCATCACGTCGAGGTGCAGCAGGTCGGCGCCGCACGAGAGGGCGTGGCGACAGTCGTCGGCCAGGTGCGCGAAGTCGGCCGAAAGGATGGACGGAGCGATCAATGGCAGGCGGGACGGGGATCGCAGCAGCGGCGTGGGCATGCGGCGGGAGTGTACGAAGCGTCGCCTCCCCGAGGGTCCCGCGAGGGCGGGCCTTCGCTACGATTCGTCCCCATGACCCAGACGCTCCGCGGCACCCTCCCCACGCTCGACGCCACTCGCGCCCGCCTCGCGGCCGTGGGACAGACGCACCTGCTCAACTTCCACGCCACGCTCTCGCCCGAAGGCCAGCGTGCGCTGCTCGAGCAGATCGCCGACCTCGACGTGGAGGCCCTGCCCGCCCTGATCGACGCCTACGTGAAGCGCAAGCCCGAGTTTGCGCTGCCTCCCAACATCGGTCCCGCGCCGTACTACCCGCGGAACGAGAAGGCCAAGACCCGCCCGTGGGATCGGGCCGCCGCGGAACGCAAGGGCGAGGAACTGATCCGCGCCGGCCGCATCGCGGCGTTCGTCGTGGCCGGCGGGCAGGGATCGCGTCTTGGCTTCGATGGGCCCAAGGGGTGCTTCCCCGCCGGGGCGGTGACGGACAAGAGTCTCTTCGAGATCTTCGCCGAGCACCTGGTCGGCGCCAAGCGGCGATACGGCGTCGACGTGCCCTGGTACATCATGACCAGCCCGCTCAATCACGCGGCGACGACGAGCTTTTTCGAGCAGCACCGCCACTTCGGCCTCAGCCCCGAGCACGTCCGCTTCTTCCCGCAGGGCGTGCTCCCCTCGCTCGACATCGTCACCGGCCGGGTGCTGCTGGCTTCCAAGGGAGAGGTGGCGACCAACCCCGACGGCCACGGCGGGAGCATCCGCGCGTTGGCCCACTCGGGCGCGTTGGCCGAGATGAAGCGTCGCGGCGTGCAGCACCTGAGCTACTTCCAGGTGGACAACCCCCTGGTGCGTCCGCTCGACCCGGCGTTCATCGGGCTCCATGCCGCGGCGAGCGATTCGTCGGCGGAGATGTCGAGCAAGATGGTGACCAAGGCCTACCCCGAGGAGAAGATGGGCGTCTTCTGCTCGTCGGCGGGCAAGGTGGAGGTGATCGAGTACTCCGACCTGCCGATGGACCTGCAGCGAGAGCGGCTGGCCGACGGCACGCTGCGGTTCGTGGCCGGATCGATCGCCATTCACATGATCGGCATCGACTTCATCGACCGGCTTGCCAACGACCCGTCCTTCGCCCTCCCCTACCACCGCGCCGAGAAGAAGATTCCGTGCGTCGATCCTGCGACAGGCGCGGCGATCTCGCCGACCTCGAACAACGGCGTCAAGCTCGAGCAGTTCGTCTTCGATGCCATCTCGACCTGCAAGTCGTCGATCGTCTACGAGACGGATCGCGCCGAGGAGTTCGGCCCCATCAAGAACGCCACCGGCGTCGACAGCGTCGAATCCAGCAAGGCCCTGCAGACCGCCCGTGCCGCGTCGTGGCTCGAGGCCTGCGGCGTGTCCGTGCCTCGCAAGCCCGACGGCGCACCCGACTGCACGCTGGAGATCTCGCCCGTCACGGCCACGTGCGCGGCGGAGCTGGCCAAGACGCCGTTGCCCAAGGCCATCGAACGCGGAGCGAGGCTTGCGCTCTGAAACGCCCGCCCTTCGGTCCTCGGACACGCGAGCTTGGGCGCGAGTCGGGCAAGGCGAACGCCGCGGGATGTCCGGCGCGGGCTTCACGTTGATCGAACTGCTGGTGGTGATCGCGGTGATCGCCCTGCTGGTGGGACTGCTGCTCCCGGCCCTGGGCGCCACGCGGCTCAACGCGAAGTCGACGGTGTGCCTGTCTCGCGTCCAGCAACTGGGTGTCGCCTTGGCGGCGTATCTGAACGACTTCGACCGCATGCTCCCCCAGCGCACGTGGGAGGTGGGCGGGCAGCAGGCGGTGATCGGCTCGCTCTTTGGCGGCAAGAAGGGGCAACTGCCGTTCTATGGCATCAACCGCGTGGGGGCGGAGGGGCGGCCGCTGAATCGCTACGTCTTTGCGGGCGAGGTGTCGCCGGATTCGGCGCCGGACGTCTTCCCGATGCCGCCGTTCGCGTCGCCGGTGGACCGGGGCGCGACGACGACAGGGCTGCCGATTCCGGGGCTTGAGCGAACCGACTCGTTCTACGACTTCCTGGGGAGCAGTTACGTGCTCAACGACCACGACCTGCGTGGGGACGCGTTCGCGACGCTGGTGCCACCGGGCGGGGGGCGGATGCCGCACGTGACGCAGCCGAGCCGCACATGGGTGATCGGCACGCACACGATCTACAACTTCCAGCAGGGGGGCGACCGGGGCAGCCGCTGGTTCGGCAAGGCGAAGGTCGAGGCGAACCTGTCGTACCTGGACGGGCACGCGAAGATGCGGGTGACGGTGCCGCCGGGGGTGGTGAACGAGACGGAGGATTACGTGTTCGGGCCGTGAGGCGACTTCGGGGCTGAGAACGCCCCCAAGTCAATGCCGCGTGGGCCGAGTTCAATACCCGCGCTTCTTGCGTTCGTCCTTGTCCTTGTGCTTGGACTTGTCGTCGGCGGCGGGCTTGGATTCCTCTCGCGTCGACGTGTCGGCGGGCTGGCCGCCTCGGGTACTGGCCGCGCCGATCGAGAAACTGATGGCCTGCCCGGCCGACTTGGGGGCCTGCGGGGTGACGAACCAGCCCCAGAACCCGGGCGCGCCGTACGAGACGACATCGGTGGGCGGGAAGAAGTGGAAGGCGAAGGGGACCACGCCGTTGAGTTCGTCGTTGGACCCGAAGAACCGCCAGGGCTTGTCGAGGGGCATGGGCCTGCTGCTCGACTTGTTGAGCTTGGCGATGTCGACGGGGATCCAGTTGATGGTGTTGGCGGCCTCGTCGTAGAGGGCGAACTCGACCCAGCACCGCAGGCCGCGGCCGTCGCGGCGGGCCTTGGAGCTCAGATCGTTCTTCATCGAGGAGTTGCTCGAGCCGCCGCGGTCGTAGCCGATGACGGGACGCGCGGGGAGGCCGGCCTGGCGGAACATGGCGACGAGCAGGGCGCAGGCGTCGTAGTCGGTGCCGCGGCCGGTTTCGAGGGTGAACTGCGGGGGCTGGACGACGATGCCTCCGAGGTCGTTGGAGGTGAAGACGGTGTCCTTGGCGAGCCGCATGGGGGGCATTTCGCCGCTGCGAGACTCGCGGCTGGCGACGTTGGTGACGAGTTGGACGCGGCCCCAGACGAAGGACGTGATGATCTTGGCGGCGGCGACGGGAGTGACCTTGGTCCAGTCCGCGATGCCCGCCTGCTTGGCCGCCTGCTCGAGCGCGGCCTTGACGGCATCGGGCTTGTAGGTCTGGATGCGGTTGTTCTCGTCGAACCCCGACTCGACGAAGAGTTGGGGCTCAAGCCACGAGGCCGCGACGGAAGGCCACGACGCGGGCCAACGCACGGCGAGCGCGGCCTTCTCGTCGAAGGCGGTGCGGCTCGCGGTGGCGGGAATCTGCACTTCGAGTTCGACCTTCCAAGGCGTGAGGGGCTGACCGTCGGCGACGGCGTCGAAGCGGGCATACTGCACGCCCCCCTGATAGTCCTTCATCGCCTTGAAGGTGGTGGTGGCGACGCGGTCGTTGAGGAGGAGTTTGCCAGTGATGCCGTCGAGTTGCGTGACGCTCGACGCGGTCGGCGGGAGCACGGGCCAGACCATCGCGATCGACTGCATCGGCTCGAATGGATCGGTGGTGACGACCGTGGTGGACTGGCCGGTGAAAGGATCGCTGATCAGCTGCTCCTTGTTGCCTTTCAGCACCCGGACGCGGGCGGTCAGGACGAGTTCCTTGGGCTGGGAGAGCGTGAGATAGGGCCCGATGGCGGGCTCGTTCTTGCGGCCGGAAGCGGGCGCCGCGGGCTGTGGTGCGACGGACTGGGCGGGCGTCGGCTGGGCGGGCGTCGGCTGACCGGTGGCGGGCTTGGCGGGCTTGACAGGTGTGGTTGGCTTGGCCGGGGTGGTTGGCTTGCCCGGGCTCACCGGCGCTGACGGCGTGGCGGGCGTGGGGACAGGATCGGGCGTCGGCGCGGGTTGAGCGGGCGGAGGCGTGACGGGCTGTGGCGGCGGCGGGGTTCCCGAGCCCGGGGGACGGGGCTGGAAGCCGGACGTCACGGGCGTGAGGGCGAGGGACGCCGCGAGCGCGAGGGAGGTCCGGCGGAGTGATAGCTTCATGGGGATTCCGTGGGCAGGGAGGAAGAGCCGCGGCGGGAGGGGGAACCCAGCCACCGCTCCAAGGGTATGTACAGGCGTTCGGGGCTCGCGTTGCTCGAAGGCACGACCGATCCGTACGCCGCCCGTATGCGTGGGGAGCGTCGAGGCGGGAGGTCCACCCCCGGCGGCCGCCGTCGGGGATACGCTTGGCTCCCTGAGCTCCGGTGCGAGCGGGTCCGGCTGCATGGCCGGGACGACGTGTCGGGGCGGGGCGTGTCGGGAGCGATGTCCGGGGTCCGAAAGGGCTCTGGATCGGTCTCGAGCGACAGACAGCGGAAGGACCGAAGGCCGCGACTTGGCGGCTTGTCGTTGGCACCCCTTGACAAGGAACGCGGGTTTGAACGCACGCAACCAAGCTTGTCCCTCCTCCGGGCTCTTCACGACCCTTCGTTCGGGTCTCGCGATGTTCGCGGCGTTGACGATCGGCTTGGTCGCCACGCTTCCCGCCCACGCCCAGGGCGAGAGCCTGCCCACCGACATCCGGCGTGCGCCGCAGTTGACGTCCGCGCAGGAACAGGCGGTCCAGAGCTTCGTCAAGGAGCACACGAGCAACCTCGCGTCGGACAACCCCCAGTTCATCAAGCGGGACCGCAGTGCGTTGCTGGAGCCCCTGGCCGACCTCGAGGCCTCGCCGAAGTTCCGCTTCACGTACGCCGAGGCGTTGATTCCGACGCTCGAATCGCTGGCCGGCAACGCCAACGAGATGGTCGTGATCAACGCGATGGTGTTGGCGGGCGATCTGGCGACGGCGCAAGGGGTCACCTATCTCACCAAGGGCCTGACCGCCGCGAAGCCCGCGGTGCGATACCAGGCGGCCTTCGGCCTGCGGCGGACCTTCGAGGCGCTGGCGGCGATGCCCTCTCCGACGATCAACGACGAGCAGCGGGTGGCGGCGATCGAGTCGATCGCGGGACGGATGAAGGATGAAGCCGACGCGGTGGTGCTCGACGGACTGGTCTACGCGGCCCTCGAGGCCGGCAAGGCCCCCGCGACGCGGAACGCCGCGATGATTCAACTGGGCAGGGCGATGGCGGCCAAGGTGCGAGCCGTGGGCGGCAAGGCGGCGTCCGACTCGATGGCGCAGGTGCTGCTGCGTGCGGGCGCGGGGCTTCGCGATTCGCTGGTGGCCGCGCAGGCCGGGCAGGTGTCCGACGAGGCCGTGATGGCGGCCGCCGACGCGGCGGGCGCGATGATCGCGTACTGCGTCAAGGCCGTGGAGTCAAGGTCGCTTCCCGCCGCGGCGCAGGGCACGACGCCGGCCCGCGAGGCGCACGCCCAACTGGCCACCACCTGCGAGAACGTGGTGCTGCTGGGCGCGACGCTCAAGAAGGGCGGCTCGGTGCCCGAGGCCCGCAAGATCGGCGACAAGATCCGCGCCGGCACGGCCGAGTCGGATCAGGCCTTCGTGCAAGACGCCCGCGCCCTGGTGGGTCGCGAGGGCCTGCTCTCCAAGCCTCCCTTCGGCTTCGCCCCGGGTTCATTCCTCGACAAGTGACGCCCCCACCGCATGCCGCCGGGGTGGCG
>JBAXFU010000018.1:0-39518 GCA_037139735.1 Phycisphaerae bacterium | reverse complement strand
GATTCATCCCTGCCGAGGACCTCGCCGAACACGGCCCGTGGATTCATGTGGTTGGCTTGTTCACCCGTGCCCTTCAACACGCGCTTGATCGCGGAGTAAGTCCCCACCAGCAACGACTCATCGCCCTTGCCCCGCACCTTCCCCGCAAGTTCCGCCACTTTCACCGGCTTCACCGTCACCGTGCCCGGAAGCTTCAGGTTGTCGATGATTTCGACGACGTGATCCGCCGTCTTCGCCGCCCCCTTGACGCCCCCGAGCGTGCCGCCCAACGCGAGTTCGAGCACCGCCTGGATGGCCAGTTCGCTCGCCTCGCCCGAAACGGCCTGGAAGCCGACGATGTACGGCACGCCCATGGCGAGCGACAGGTCCGCCGAGTTCAGCGGCTTCTCTTCAAGCAAGGCCTGTTCAGCCCGCTGAACTTCGGCGCTGAGCGTGGGCGAGCCCGACCCCATGAAGATGTTCCGGAGCAGTCGGGTGAACCACCCTTCCTCCTCCTGCTGCGCCGCCTCAGGGCATGGTGCTCGCTCCCCCCCATCCCCCGCCGGCTGTCCCGCTCCTCCGCCTCCCGCCTCCGCCCACCGCAGCCCCAGCGGATCCACATGCCGCCCCGGCTGGTTCCCCACGTACGCGTACAGGTTGCTCCCGCCCGCGTACCCGATCGGATCTCGCTGCAGCCAGCGAGCTTCTTTCGGGTCCAGCACCCGGTGGCGCACGTGGTACACGCGGAGCCACGCGTCCCACCACGCGCCCGCGTACAGCGGCAGGTTGCCCAGCGTCTCCCGCGCGTCGAAGGACTCCCCGAGGTGATCGGCCAGGTCGGCGGTGAAGGCGTCGCCGTCGGCCGTCGTCACCGTGCCGTCGCGGTTCCAGTCGAGTTGGTTGCGAAGCCGTTGCGATTCGCGTTGCGTTCGCGGATCGCTCGCCCACTCGCGGCATCGATGCAGCCGCTCGACGAACGTCGCCAAGTCCGTCAGGTCGCTCACGCCGTCCTGGTTGAGGTCCAGCGGCCCGTGCGCCCGGGGCAGCCCGTAGTCGTCGTACCACACCCGCGCGATCACCCGCCCCGGCGTCGTGGCGCGGTCCGAGCCGTCGTTGGGCTCTGCATCGAGGCCAGGCTGCACGATCGCCACCACGTCGCCGCGCCGGTTGCACAGGAAGTGCTGCACCGTCTCGAAGACGCCGTCGCCGTCGTCGTCGATGAAGCGTGCCGCGGGCGCGTCGTCGCCCGTCGCGGTCGCCGCAACGCCCCCTTCGCCGTCGCCGGCGTGGTGGTGGACCCATCGTTCCCGCACCCAGGCCCGCACCGTCGGATCGTCCGCCGGCCCCGGGTCTCGCCGCACCACGGCGACGATTCGCCACGACGGGTCCTGCACGTACAGGTCCGTCACGTCGTCGTCGAGCGTGCTGTCGTCGGGATCGCTCCCGTCGATGAACCGTCGGTTGTACGTCGCGCTCGCCAGCCGGCCCAGCGCATCGTGCGTGAACCTCGCGAGGGGCACGTCGGCCCGTCCGTCCGCGGCTCGCGTGAAGGCCGCGACCAATCGACCCGCATGGTCGTACTGGAAGACGCGGCCCGGCGTGCCGTCGGCCTTGGTCACGCACCCTTCGTCGCGAAGGTGACCCCGTGCGTCGTACCGCGGCGAGCCCGCCGCCGTCCGCTCGCCGCCCGGTCCATCGATCGTCGTGAGGCTCGCCGCCACCTGGTTGGCCGTCGTGAACGTCGCGCGAGTGGCCTCCACCTCGCGGAAGTTCTGCCCGTCGTCGTCCGACCTCAGCTCGCGCCGAGACGCGATGTTCGTCCCTTGGATCGAGTATTGCGTGATCCGGTGCAGTCGCGGCGGGATCGCGTGCGCAGCTCGCGCGCCTCCGGCATCCCATCCGCGAGTCGTCTCCAGCAATCCCGCGCAGACGATCTCCTCCTGCTTGCTCTCCTGCGGCTCATAGAGATCTTCCGTGAAAATCGAGCACGCGCACGTCTCCGCGGGCGGCGGGTCGGCCACGCGCTGGTCGAAGGGGGCCGCCGTGGCATCCTCGCTCGCGGGCCCGCAGTTCGCCGCGGCACACAGCTCTCGCCACCGGTCCACCGTCGGCTCCCCGAACTGGTTGAGGCCCGTGGCGTGCTCGGGTTCGGGCGCGGGAATCACCGCCATCCCCATGCCCCGGAACTGCTCCCGCGCGTACCCCGCCTGCGGCAGGTCCACTTCCTCCGGCCACGCGATCCCCTGGTTCACGTACTCCGCCAACGCTCGAGGAACACCCCCGTCCGCCACGCCGCGACCATCGTCCGGGAAGGCGATCATGCCCACCGCGCCCGTGTACTCGCCAAGGCCTCGCGCCAGCCCCGGCTCGCGACGCATGTCGCGACCGAAGGTCAGGTCGGCCGGTCCCCGAGGCGAGCCGGGCATCGTCACGCCCTCGAGCCGACTCCCTCGCCATGCCGATCCCTCGCCCATCGCCATGCCGCCGACCCATGTGCGATGGAACTCCATCCCCAGCGTGGCCGCCAACGCCGCCGGCAAGGCCGCCCGCGTCGGCGCGGCACCTCCCGCCATGCTCGGCACCAGCGAGGTTGCCGTCACCTGCCCCCACGCATCCCGTTCCCACGCCACCCGAGACGTCACGCGGCCGTCGCTCGCCACGTGCTGCCTGGCCGTCATCAACCCCATGTCGTCAAGGAACGTCTCGATCGAGGCGATGCCTCCCTCGGCCGGCGGCAGTCCCGTCGCGTCCGGGTGCTCGTCGTTCGAGAGACGCACCCTTCGCTCGCGGCCGGCCTCGTCGCGCTCGATGATCGACGTCACGCCCGCGCCGTCGCGTCGGGCCGTCACTTCGCCCTGCAGGTTGTGACGCAGGTCGATCGCGTCCCCGTGACGGGGCGCGTGCTCGCCGGGCATCAGGCTCCCCGGCACGATCAGCCGCTTCGGGAGCCTGTTGTCGTTCATCGGGTCGCCGTCGCAGAACGTCCCTGCGCAGATCACGCCCGGCGACTGCGTCGTCGTGTCCGGGTACTCGATCCGCAGCGACTCGCCCGCGTCGAGCATCGCGTCCTCGCCGCTTCGGGGCGTGCTGCACACGCTGCCGGCGCAGATCACCGTCGGTCGACCCCGGTCGTACTGGTAGTCCGTCTGGTCTCCCAGTCCGTCCGTCCGCGATGGTGTCGTCGGCGTTGTCGATGTCGGCACCACGCACGGGCCTGCCGCGGGCGTGGGCGTCATCCCGCCCAGCGACGTTCGCTCCGAAGTCACGCGACCCGCATCGTCCAGCGTCGTCTGCGTTCGGTCGCCCCGGTGGTTCTCCGTCGCGAAGGCTTCGCCCAGGTTGTTGATCGAGGTGAAGTCGCCTCGAGCGGCGTACGGAGCGATCGGGCTTCGCATGACGCCGCCCGACTGACTCGGCGTCAGGGCCGTGCCGGGCGTTGCCACCATCAGTGAAGTCGGGCTGGCGCCCGCCAGTCGCGGGTCGCCCAGGCGCAGCGAGGCCGTCGTGCGGCCCAGGGCGTCGTGGGTGTTCACGCGAACGTCGGCGAGCATGCCGCAGGCCGCCTCGAGGTTGATGGCTACGGTGCCGTCGTCGGGGAGACCGAAGAGGTCGTAACGATGGCCCGCGTCGCAGCCGGCCTCGAAGGCCCCGGGGGCCCGTCGCAGCGAGGCCGACGCGCGAACGAGCCCCGTGACCGGGTCGCGTGCCGCCAGCGACATCGCGAGCACCACGTCGTCGGGCTGCAGCGAGAGGGCCTGCTCGTACGGATACGTCCCCAGCCCAAGTCGCGGCACCACGCACGTCCACGACGCCGACGCCCCGCAGCCGCACAGGTCGTCGTACGCGAACTTCCGCGTGCGTTCCCCGTGACGCATCGCCACCCGTCCCTGCGGGTCGTACCACCACTGCGTCGTCAGCGTCCGTGTCGGAGGCACGCCTTCGGGCAGACCCGATCCCGCGATCGTCTCGCGACGGAAGCGTTGTCCCATCGCGTCGAAGTGGTCGATGCGGGTGGCCTTGAGCGACGCGTGAGGCGACCCCGGCGAGGCCCCGCCGTCGATCAGCGACAGGAACGACGCCTGCGTCCCGCCGTACGCCGCCGCCACCGCCGGTCGCCCCGACGCGTCCCACGCCACGGCCACGTGCGGCGGCACCGGGTTCGCCAAGGCCGTCATCCGTCCCTGCGCGTCGTAGCGAAGCCGCGTCACCCGCGGCGGCTGCAACGGCGCGACGAACCGGCGCACTTCCGTCAGCAGCCCGTCGCCCCCGGCACGACCATCGTCGTAGATCCATTCGGCGACCAGCGGCGACGATCCGCCCTCGACGCCCCGACCGGCCCGACGCGGCCGATCGAAGGCGTCCCATTCGACGCGATCGACGGTGCGGGTTGGATCCATGATCGACACGACACGTCCGAAGGCGTCATGCTCGAGGCGAGTGACGTCAAAGTGCAGATCCTCCTTCCCTTCCGGGTCGTCGCCCAACGCGGCATCAGGCATCCGGTGATACGTCCGAGTCGCCACGACGCGGCGGCCCGACGCGTCGAACTCGACCGCACGGGCCTTGCGGATCGACCCATCCTCGAGCGCGGCGGAGAGACATCGTGCAGGTTCGCTCGAGGCGGGGTCGATCCACCGTCGAGGATCGACGTGCGTGGTGGCTACCTGGTTCCACCCCGGCTCGCGAGCGCCGAAGGCGATCGACGCTTCGAACGTCGACTCGCCGTCGAGGGTCATCACCGACAACTCGCCCGGACTGACCCACGCCCCGTCGGGCAGCATGGTGGCGGCGACGGTCGCTTCCTGCCCGTCGGCGAGGCGCGTGCGGATCAGCACCGCCGTCCGGCCTTCGGGATCCGTCATGGAGGCGAGTTGCCCCAAGGCGTCATGCGTGTACGTGCGCGTGCGAACGTGGGCCTGTGAACGGCCCGGCGGGAACCCTTCGGGCATCGGCGGCACGTCCGGTTCCAGGCCCGCGGCATCGTCGTGCACGCGAACGATCCGGCCGGTCGCCATGCCGCCGCCGAACCCTCGCTCGGGCGTGTCGTACTCGAGCACCGTGAGTCGCCCCTGGTCGTCGCCTCGGGCCCGGATGTGCGTGATTCGGCCGTTGCGGCTCATCGCCACCGCGCTCCGCGTGGGAAGGCCCGATCCATGCTCCAGGGTCGAGATGGCGGGGTGCGCGATGTCGATCCACGAGACGACCAATCCCGAGGCGCGCGAGGGGGAAGCGTCGGCGACAAGGTGGTACTGGTACTCGGTCGCCAGCCCGCGAGGGTCGACGGCCACGCCCCGCGGATACGTTCGCATCGAGGAGACCAGCGGCCGGGCGATGCTCAAGCCGCCCGCAAAGACGCGTCGTGGCAGGGTCGTCGAGCGGTCGGAGAGATACTCGAGTTCCAGCACGGGCTCTGCGGGTCCGGAGGTGCCCACCCGTCTCGCCACGCGACGCACGAAGCCCGCCCACCGCGTCGACTCGCGTTCATCGAGGCGGTCGTAGAGGCGCACCGCGCCGGATCCCCACGTCCACGCGCCGGTCGCCACGTCGAACGATGCGACGCTCGATGGCATGCCTTCGACGGTGACGCAGCCTCGGTCATCTCGCGTCACGGGCCACACCCAGAGGCCGCTGGTGGTGTTCGAGCCAGCGGGGGCCGCGACGGTCGTGCTCAGGGATTGACCGGCCTTGTCGAAGTAGTGCGTCGTGGTGCGAAGCGGCACGTGGGGTCCGAGCCCGTCCCCGATGACGCGAACGATCGTGCGGGAGGCCCAGCGGGCGTCGTAGCAGTCGATCGGGGGCGGGGGTGTCGCGGGACGCTCGATCGAGAGCTCGATCCGACGGCCGGTGAGTCCCTCCGCTTCGATGCGGGCCACCGCGTCGCCTCGGTACCCCAGCCGCACCGAGGCGTATGGAGCCAGCGCGGCGTCGTCGGCCTCGACGAGCGTTCCGGCGCGACGAACGCCTTCGGGTTCGACGACCATGCGGATGGCATGGAGCGGACCGGCCTTGAAGTCGCCGGTGGTGGAGGATGCCGCGGGCGTCCATGTGCGGTAGAGGGTGGTTCGGGTGAGATCGCCGCCCTCGACGGGCGTCGACACGGCGACGCGGCACAGGTCGCCGGCGTTGACGCTGCGGCCTCCGCCCGCCGCGGTTCCGTAGTCGTACCTGACCGAGGCGAGCCGTCGTCCGTCCGGCGCATCGACGCGAATCTCGAAGAGTCGCGGGTGCACGCCGTCGACCATGCCGTGTGTGTAGACGTACGAACGGCCCGCCGAATCGGTGGCGAGCGTCACGCGACCCAAGGCGTCGTAGCCTTGCGTGATCGCAAGGGCCGGGTCGGTCGCCGCGCCGCGACCGCCCGCGCACGCCGCCGCCCCGGCCGCATCGGTGATCTTCCAGAGTTGCCACGCCCCGCGATGCCCGCGAAGGTCGGCCTCCGGCCCGAAGAAGACGGCTTCGACGCCCAGCGGATCGTGGAACGTGAAGATCGACACCTTGCTCGCGGCACGATCTCCGGGGAGCAGCACGGGCGTGAACGATCGCACCACCGCGCCCGCCGCGCCGTTGACGCCTCGGAAGACATCCGTCGGCTTGCCTCGATCGTCGAGCACGCGACGGAACTCGGTGAAGCGATCGCCGCCCAGCACCAGACGCACGACATCGAGATCGGAGCCCGGCACGTCCTCGAACGAGGCCTGCACCTGCGCGTCGTGGTGCCACCCGGGACCGAGCACCGCCCCGGGGTCGGATGAGAGACGCCGCGACGATCTCGCGAGGGGCCACGACGGCCCGTGACATGGCAGGGCGAGGTCGACGACGACCGGCGTGAACTCGAGCGTGTCGAGACGAACGTCGGCGATCGACGGCAGGCCCAGGGCGGCGGGATCGGCGGCATTCGCGGCGACGCTCGGGCCGTGCAGCCACGAGCCGCGGGCGGTTCCGTCGATGAAGACAGCCCGATCCGCCGACGCGAGCACGAGCGGCTGCGCCGGGTGTTCGCGAGACTCGAGCTTGACGATTCGTCCCGCGATGGTGGCGCAGGACAACTCCAGGGCCTGCACGCCGGCCCGGGCGGACGCCGCGGCCCACAGGCATGCGACGACCACGCGGACCCGGAGCATCGGGCCCTTGCATGAACCAACCATGATGTCACTCCGCTTCGAATGGGGCTGTCGTAATGAGATCGTTTACATTACGTTGCAGCGAAGATGCTACCGCGTGCGGCGTCGGCGACGCAAGCACGTTTCGCGCAAAAGCGCCCAGATGTCGGATATCAGGACCTGCCGGGCGAAGCCCTCGGCATCGCGAAGCGCGGCACGTTCAGCGCGATGCACGCCTGCGACGGCAGGCGACGACGCCGGCGAGGCCCACGATCGGCACGACGCCGGGGGCGGGCACGATGGTGCTTTCGACCAGGAGCGAGCCGCCGTTGTCGCCGTAGTGGCCCGGAAGACTGGTCGGATCGCCGAAGTCGAACGCATCGACGAAGCCGAGGAAGAGGCGGGTGGCGCCCGCCGGAATGTGGAATCGCTGGAGGTTCGACGAGGCGTCGCGACCGTCGCCCATGAAGAAGGTTTGTGCCAACAGCGGCGAGACATCGGTCGCGGTGTTGGTGTCCGTCACGTCCAGCCGCGGCGGGGCGGGGTCGGTCGCGGGTCCCGACCCGAGGAAGACGCCGGTCAGGAAGAGCGTGCGGCGAGCGTGGACGAGCCCCGAGATGCCGCCGTAGGACAGGACGTCGGTCGTGCCGCTCGCCGACGTGCCGCCGTCGGCGTCGTTGAGCGGGAAGGCGAATCCCGCCGTCACGCCTCCGGAGACGTTGGGCAACTCCACGTAGCCCGTGGCATGCCCTTCCAGCGAGACCATTGCCGGGAGCACGCCGCCCCCGCCCCCGCCCGGCTCGGGCGGCGATGCCAGGCCGGCGCCGAAGATGTTGCTCTTGCCGTGCACTGTCACGGTGGAGGCGTGAGCCGAACAGGCCAAGCCAAAGGCGGTCCCCAGGGCGGCCACGGCTGCGAACGTCTTCATGGTGTCTCTCCTCCGCTCCTCGCCGCCATCGGGCCTCGCCTTGCGTGGCGTCCGATGCAGCGAACTCCGTGGGATGGTACCCCCCGGCGCGGCCGCCGCTCGTGGCGACACGTGGCTGATGGCGAAAACCTGCGGGCGAGCGCAGCCGCACGCCGTCTGCGCCGGGCCGGAGGGTGGTCGGATCGCCAAGCCACGAAAAAACAGCCGGTCCTCTCGGACCGGCTGCGTGGATGATCAGGGTTTGACGCCGGGGCGACCCGTGCGACCGGCCTCAGGCCATCGCGGGCTTGCGGCTTTCGCTCAGCAGGCGGCGGAGCACGGTCTGCAGCACGCCGCCGTTGCGGTAATAGTCGGCCTCGACGGGGGTGTCGATGCGGCAGCGGGTGGTAAAGGCCACCTTGCTCCCGTCGGCTTTCGTCGCCGTCACCTTGACGTCGCAGCGGGGTTCGACGAGGCCTTCACCGGAGACGGGCAGGTCGATGTCGAAGACTTCGTCGCCGGTCAGGCCCAGCGATGCCGCCGACTGGCCGTCCGCGAAGCACAGGGGCAGTACGCCCATGCCGACGAGATTGGAGCGGTGGATGCGCTCGAAGCTCTCGGAGATGACCGCCCGCACGCCCAGCAGGAGCGTGCCCTTGGCGGCCCAGTCGCGGCTGGAGCCCATGCCGTAGTCCTTGCCGGCGAGCACGACCAATGGCGTGCCCTCGGCCTTGTAGTTGACGCTGGCGTTGTAGATGAAGTCGATCTTGCCCGCGCCCTTGGCGGACATGTCCTTGGTCCAGCCGCCTTCCTTGATCTTGCCGGTGGAGGGGTCCTTGGCGAGGGCGTTCTTGACGCGGACGTTGGCGAAGGTGCCGCGGGTCATGACGCGGTCATTGCCGCGACGGCTGCCGTAGCTGTTGAAGTCGGCCTTGCGAACGCCCAGGCTCTTGAGGTACTCGCCGCCGGGCGTGGGTTCGGAGATGTCGCCCGCGGGGGAGATGTGGTCGGTGGTGACGCTGTCGCCGACGAAGACGAGCACCTTGGCGCCCTTGATGGGCTTGGGCTGGCCGGGCTTTTCGGTGAGCGTCTCGAAGTAGGGGGGGTTCTGGATGTAGGTGGAGGCGTTGTTCCAGCCGTAGAGGTCGCTCTTGGAGACGGGCACCTTGTTCCACATCTCGTTGCCGGTGAAGACGTTTCCGTACATCCGCTTGAACTGATCGGCACAGAGGCACTGGGCCTTGGTCTCCATCACTTCCTTCTGGCTGGGCCAGATGTCCTTGAGGAAGACCGGCTTGCCGTCCTTGCTCGTGCCCAGGGGTTCGGTGGCGAGATCGATGCCCACCGTGCCCGCGATGGCGTAGGCCACGCACAGCGGCGGGCTGGCGAGGAAGTTGGCCTTCACGCTCGGGTGCACGCGGCCCTCGAAGTTGCGATTGCCCGAGAGGACGCTCGCCACGCACAGGTCGCCTTCCTTGATCGCCGCCTCGACCTCCTCGGGCAACGGGCCGCTGTTGCCGATGCACGTCGTGCACCCGTAGCCCACCGTGTTGAAGCCGATGGCGTCGAGGTCTTCGGAGAGCTTCGCGGCGTCGAGATACTCGGTTACGACCTTGCTGCCGGGCGCGAGGCTGGTCTTGACCCACGGCTTGCGGGTCAGGCCCAGCGCCCTGGCCTTGCGGGCCACCAGGCCCGCGGCGATGAGCACGTCGGGGTTGCTGGTGTTGGTGCACGAGGTGATCGCCGCGATCACCACCGCGCCGTGGCTGATGCGGCTCGAGGTGCCGTCGGGGTGCTTCACGCCGCCCGACGCGCCCAGGATCTTGTCGGCGGGCATGCCAAAGCCGCTGTTGCCCATCGGGGCCGCCATCGACTTGAAGAACTCCTGCTTGACGTTCTTGAGTTCGACGCGGTCCTGCGGGCGCTTGGGGCCGGCCAGGCTGGGCTGGATCGTCGAGAGATCGAGTTCCAGCGTGTCGGTGAACTCGGGGTCGGGCGTGCCCGCCTGCCACCAGAGCATGTTCGCCTTGCTGTACTTCTCGACCAGTTCGACCGTCTCGGCGTCGCGGCCGGTGAACTTGAGGTAGTCGATGGTGACCTGATCGACGGGGAAGAAGCCCACGGTCGCGCCGTACTCGGGCGCCATGTTCGCGATGGTGGCGCGATCAGGCACGCTGAGCGCCGAGAGGCCCTCGCCGAAGAACTCCACGAACTTGTCGACCACGCCCTTCTTGCGGAGCATCTGCGTGACGGTCAGCACCAGGTCGGTCGCCGTCGTGCCCTCGGGGAGCTTGCCCTTGAGCCTGAAGCCGATCACGTCGGGCGTCAGCATGTAGATCGGCTGGCCCAGCATCACGGCCTCGGCCTCGATGCCGCCCACGCCCCAACCCACCACGCCCAGCCCGTTGATCATCGTCGTGTGGCTGTCGGTGCCCACGCACGAGTCCGGGAAGGCCGTCGTCTCGCCGTTGGCCTCCTTCGTCCACACCGTCTTGGCGAGGTACTCGAGATTCACCTGGTGCACGATGCCCGTGGCCGGCGGCACCGCGCGGAAGTTCGAGAGCGACTGCTGCCCCCACTTGAGAAACTCGTACCGCTCGTTGTTGCGCTCGAACTCCTTCTGGGCGTTGATCGTCAACGCGGTCTTGCTGCCGAACGCGTCGACCTGCACGCTGTGATCGATCACCAGGTCGCAGGGCACCAGCGGGTTGATCGCGTTCGGGTCGCCGCCCAGACGCTTCATCGCGTCACGCATGGCGGCAAGGTCCACCACGCACGGCACGCCCGTGAAGTCCTGCAGCACCACGCGCGCGGGCATGAAGGGAATCTCCTCCTTCGCCGGCGCCTTCGCGTTCCAGTTCGCCAAGCCCGCCACGTCGTCCGCGGTCACCACGAAGCCGTCGAGGTTCCGCAGCATGCTCTCGAGCAGCACGCGGATCGAGAAGGGCAACTTCTCGACGTGGCCGATCCGCTGGCGGCTCAAGGCCCCCAGGTCGTAGTAGGTGTACGTACGGTTCTTGGTGGAGAGGGTCGCGCGGGCCTTGAACGGATCAGGACGGGACATGAATGGCTCCTCGAGTGGTGGAGGCCATTCTAGGTGTCGCGATCGCCGCCTTCCGCCCTCAATTGTTCGTGCCGGCGGACGGCATGTGCTGCGTTCATGCCCCCGCAGCCGGAGGCCTTGCACGCAGAGCCGAGCGGCCTCTTCGCCGTGACTCGCGATCCCGGCGATCGGATCGGCCCGGGCCCCGTGACGCGGCGCGTGCGACCTCGTGATCGACGAAGGGGAAAAACAAAAGAACCTCCGGGGATCACCCGGAGGCTCTTGAGATTTGAAGGAGGCTCATCACCTCGCCGCGACTCTCGCCGCGGAGCGTGTGAGAGTCGTTCAGCGGCGGCGGCGACCGGCGACCAGGCCACCAAGCCCAAGAAGGGCAAGGGCGCCGGGAGCGGGGACGATCTGGGCCGTGACGCCGGTGGCGGCATCGGTGAAGTTCGTCGTGAAGAACGAACCGGCGCCGAAGACGATCTGCGTGAGCGCGCCATCGGTCAGGTTCATGCCGCTGAGCTGGAAGTTGCCGAACTGGGTGCCGTCGAAGCGGTCGTCCTGCACCCCGTTGTCGGTGACGACGACATCGCTCAACGCACCGTTGAAGAAGATGAAGCCGTTGATGCTGTCGTAGATCCACGAGCCGCTGATGTTGGCGGCGACGGTATCCCCGTCGGCGTCAGTCACCATCAGCGAGCCGGAGCCCGTGGCGACCGAGCCCGGGATCAGCATGCTGACCGACAGGCTCAGCTGGAAGTTGGCGGGGTTCGCGCCGGCCTCGAAGCCGACCTCGAACGACGCGTTGCCGGGGTTCGTGTCGACGCGGCTCACTTCGCCAGCGGCCTCGGAGCCCGCAGCGACAGCCGAGAACGATCCGACGCCCGGCGAGGACTGCGTGTACGACCCGTTGAGGTCGTGGTATGTCATCGTCAAGACGACATCGGCGTTGGCGGTGGCAACACCACCAGCGGCAACAGCCAGCGCAACAGCGGTAAGGGAACGGTTGATCATGTCTTCTCCTCCAAGGATCTCTCGCCTGATCGGTGCCGCGAGGCGGTCAACCAGGCATGGAAACAATCGTCGCGGGGTGTCTCATGTCCCGACGCCCTGTAGTGTGACACCTCGAGGCTGGGATGTCAATACCCATGGGTCAAAATGTGGCCGCATTCCCCGAAGTTTGAATCACTTGCGACACGCCTGCTCCAATAACCCCGCGCCAACCGCAGGGGCACGTCCGGTAATGAGCATCGCACTGGGGTGCTCGTGGCGCCACGGCGTCAGCGGCAGTCGTTTGGATCTTGATTGGTAGCGGTCCCCCCCCCTCGCAGCGGGGCCGCGCAGGCCGCACAAACCCTCCAGACGTCACAGGCCGTCCAGCCGTCACGCTCGACGTCGCCTTGGGCCTCAGTCGTCGCTCCGCCCTGTCGACGTCGGGGACATGAACGTTTCGCCCGGATCTTCGGGACGCCTCTTCCAGGCCGAACTCAAGGCGTGGCGGACCGATATCACCTTGGAAGTCGTCGACCGGTCGATCGAGGCGGCCCGCGTCGCCCGCGAGAAGGCCAGGGCCCAGGAGGCCCGCCGGGAGGCGATGGAGCAGGAAGCGCGCCGCCGCGAGGCCGAGGACCTTCGGCGCCGCGAAGAAGCCGAGGCCGAAGACGCCCGGCGGCTGGCGGAGTGGCACCGGGCGATGGCCCGTTGATCCTTCCCGCCCCAAGCCCCCGCTTCAGCCGAGCAACGCGTCCAGCACCCGGTCGACCTCCGTTTGGTCGTTGGGGTGCGACAGACTGATTCGGATCACACCGTCCGCCGGGTCGAGGCCGACCTGCTCCACCAGCCGGCGGCTGTAGAAGTGCCCATGGCGGCATCCAAGGCCCGCGGCGTTGAGTCGCTGCACCGTCTCGCGAGACGAACGCCCCTCGATCACGAAACTCACCGTGCAGACTCGCGACGCATCGGAGGCCCAGGGTCCGATCAGCCGAATGCCTCGAACTCGACGCAACCCCTCGAGCAGTCGCCGCTGAAGGGGCAACTCGATCGATTCGATCTCCCGGAAGGCCCGCTCGAGCACGGTTCGGTCGAACGGCGGCGAGGGCGAGGCGTCCGCCAGCCATGCGAAGTGCTCGTAGCTCGCGGCGATCATCGCCGATCCTTCGCGGCAGGCGCCCCCGAGTTCGAACTTGTACGGCAGGTCCTCGCGTGCGATGAATGGATGGTTCGGGCCCGTCAGGGGCTCGAAGGCGTCGAGCCGCCCGGCCATCGCGGCCATGCACGGTCCGTACACCTTGTACGTCGAGTAGAGATACCAGTCGCACCCGATGGCCGCCACGTCCGGCAGTCGGTGGGGGGCGTACGCGACGCCGTCGACGACGCTCCTGGCTCCCGCCTCGCGGGCCATGCGGCAGAGTTCGCGGGCGTTCCACACGTCCCCGAGGATGTTCGACACGTGCGGAAACGCCACCAGGCACGTTCGCGGCCCCAGCAGACGGCGCAGCGATTCGGCATCGAGCGTCAGCGTGCGATCGGGGTCGGGCGACGCGTGCCACCAGCGGATCGTGAACACCCGGTCGGCCAGACGGGCCCACGGCCACACGTTGGCCTCATGCCCCGCCGAGCAGACGACGATCTCGTCGCGGCCCCGCGGCAGGTCGCCCTTGGCGAAGGCGTCGGCGATGGCGTTGGCGAGGATGTGCGCCAACGCGGTGGTGGAAGGGCCCAACACCACGCGATGGTCCGGTCCTGCGTTCAGGAACGTCGCCACGAAGTCGTGGGCGGCCTTGACCGTGGCCGCGGCCTGCCTCGAGAGGTCGTAGTCCGCGCCCACCTGCACGAAGCAGCGGCGCATGTAGTTGGTGGCCGCGTCGATGACGCAGCCGGGGATGGGCGAGCTGCCCGCGTGGTCGAGCAGGGCGGTGGAGGTGCCGCAGACGCCCGGAAAGCGGGCGCGGACCGATTCGGGCGTGCGCATGGGGCGAGCGTATTCCCGCCGCCGCGCCATCCGGACGCGTCACGCGATCACTTGGCCGCGGCCTGCGTCGGTTCGGTGGCGGCGATCTTGCCTCGCATCAGCATCACCGCGGTCTCGAGTTGGAGGTCGAGGCCCTTGGCGAGCAGGTCCTGGGGATCGGGCCGCGGCTTGGCGGCATCCTCGACGACCTGTCCCTTCTCGTCCAGGGGGATGACGTCCGCATTGCGGCGCAGCAGCAGGGCATCGACGGTCTGCTTGGGGAGCATCTCGACCGCGAGGTTGGGCTCGACGCCCCACCTTTCGGAGCCCGGACGGCGGTGCAGGATCGTGCGATCGGGGATGACGTAATACTGCGTGGTGACCTTGATGGCGGCGTTGTTGGTGAGCGGCCAGACGTTCTGGACGCTGCCCTTGCCGAAGCTGCGAGCCCCCAGCACGACGCAGTCGACCTTGCCGTCGAGCGAGCCGCCTCGCTGGAAGCACTTGAGCGCGCCGCTGACGATCTCGCTGGCGGAGGCGGAGCCCTCGTTGACCATGACCACCAGCGGGATGCCCGCCAGGCGAGCGCGGTCGGGCATCGTCTCCTCGGGGTTCGAGATGATCCCGTCGGGGCCTCGCATGGCGACGATGAATCCGTTGGGCGAATCGACGAAGCGGCGACCGATGCGGATGGCCTGATCCAGCAGGCCGCCGGGGTTGAAGCGGAGATCGAAGATCAGGCCCTTGAGGCCCTCCTTCTTCATGGCGGCGACGGCGTCGTCGAGTTCGCGGCCGGTGTTGTCGGCGAACTGCGTGAGACGGAGGTACCCGATCCCCGACTCCTTGTCGATGAACCAGTTCCAGTCGTCCTCCTTGATGCCGCTGCGGGACCAGCCCTTGGCGGTGGGGACCTTGATGACGGCGCGGGTGAGGCGGAACTCGATCTCGTGCGAGACGGCCTCGCCCTTGTCGTCCTTCTTCTCGGGATCCTTGCGGAGCATCGTGAGCGTGACATCGGTGCCCGGGGGGCCGGTGATCACGTCGACGGCCTGGTCGAGCGAGAGTCCGAAGATGACGCGGCCGTCGACCTTCTTGAGCACGTCGCCGGGGTGGACGCCCGCGCGCTGCGCGGGCGTGCCCTCGAGGGGCGACACCACCCGCACGTTGCTCGTCTCGTCGTACTCGATCTGGATGCCCACGCCCACGAAGCTCGACTGGGTCATCTTGTTGAAGCGACGCAGTTCGTCAGGCCAGATGATCTGCGAGAACTCGTCGAGCTTGCCCACCGCGCCGTTGCCGAACTCGTGGAGCAGGGCGGGCGAATCGATCCGCGTCGATTCGTCGTTGGCCGTCGCGAGGCGGCCCAGCAGCATCTCGAGTTGCGTGGCGTCGTAGTCTCGCTCCGCGTCGTCCAGCTTGCGACGTTCCTCCTCGATGGCGTTGAGCATCTTCGCGCGGGCCAGGTCGTCGGCGAGCTTGGGGAAGGCCGCCGCGAGGTCCTTGGTGGTCACCATCGTCTTGAGGGCGTCGAGGCCGCCGCCGATCACGACGTTCTGCCGCTGACGCTCGATGTGCGCCGCCGTGCGGGAGAGCGCGCGGATCACCATCGTGCGATCGATCGTCTCGAGCTTGGTGCGGTAGTCGTCGCCGAAGGGGTTGTACGGCGGGAGCTCCTTGTCGCCCGAGGCCTTCTGCCGCTCGTTGCGGAGCTTCCAGAGCGTCTCGGGCACGTAGAGACGCAGCATGTCGAGCCGCTGCGACAGACGCTTCACGTCGGGCTTGAACTCGCCCGTCTCCTCGAGGAAGGTGCCCAGAAGACTGAAAAGTTCGTACGAGGCGAAGACGTCGCCGCGGGCTTCGGCCTCGTGCGCCGCCTTGGTGGCGCGGGCCACGAGGTCGACCAGCACGGGGTCCTTCTTGACCTTGGCCTTGTCGACGCTCAGCATGTCCAGTTCGGTCGCCGACCGGATCGCCTTGGCCAGCGTGATGTCCGTCTGGGCGCCCGCGAGCGACTTGTCGAGTTCCGCCCGCACCTCCGCCATTCGCTTGGTGCGGTCCTCCTCGCGCTTCGCGAGGTGTTCCTTGAGCCGCTGCGCGTGCGGGGCCAGCCGCGTTTCCGCCTCCGGCCGGCCGGCGAGGTCGCTCAGCGTCCGCTCCAGGCCCGCCCAGTCGCCCGCCAACGCGGACTTCCACATCGCGTCGCCCGCGGCGGCGCACGGCGAGGCCGTGCTGGCGGCCTGCATCGCCGCCTCGAGACGCACGGCGGGCGACGCGCCGGCGACGGCGGCTTGGAGCCCGAAGGCCGAAGTCGCCCCACCGCACGAGACGGCGAGCGCCATCGCCCACGCTCCGATACCGATCAGGCCCGCTTGCCGCATGTCGTCACTCCAGCCGGACGCCCAGCGTCCGGAAAAACGCAAACCTGGGCCCTCGGACCGACGCGGGTCCGGGGGAGGGGAGGAATCCCTCCCATGAACGAGAGTGCATCGGGCGTCATCTCCGTCCGAATCCATGGAAAGCCCCCGAAGTGCTCCCGGGGGGAGGATATCAGACCAGCCACGACGCGATCAGGCATTCGATCGGCGGGCGTCAGGGGGCGGCGCCTTCATCCACGAAGACATCCACCGCCTGCCCCGGGAAGACCGGTTGCGGGGGCGTCTTGCTCACGCGGAAGACGACGTCGATCACCCGCGTGTCCACCCGCTCCGAGTTGATGCCCATCAGGTCCGTCTTCGGGCGGGCGAATGGTTCGATCCGATCGAACTCGAGGGGCAACTCCATGACCATCGCGCCCCGCGTCATGGCCACGGCCCGCACCGGTCCGCGCGACGCCGCGGCGGTGATGAGGGCGATGTCTTCCTCGTCCACCTGCGCCCGCACGTGCAAGCGGTCGAGGTCGGCCAGCAGGAGCGCGGGCCGGGTCGAGTCGGTCGAGGCGAACTCGCCCGGTTCGAGTTGGCGTCGGATGATGCGACCGGCCCGCGGCGCTCGCACCGTCAGTCGATCCTTTAGCAGGGTCAAGGCTTCCACTTCGGCCTTGAGTCCCGCGAGCTTGGCTTCTGCGATCGTCAGGTCGGGCCGCCAGCCCCCGGCCTTGGCACGCTCGAGTTCGGCCTGCGCCCGCTGGGCGTCCGCCTTGGCGGCTTCGAGCAGATAGCCGGCGCGGGAGATGTCGCGGTCGGTGCCGCTGCCGCGCTGAAAGGCCTGACGGGTGAGGGCGAGTTGCTCCTCGCGATCCTGCACGCCCGCCCGTGCCGCGGCGAGCGCGGCCTCCAGGGGCGGGAGGTCCTCGGGTCTGGGCAGTGCATGCCACTTGGCCACTTCGGCTTCGCCCGCAGCCACCGCGGAGCGAGCCCGAATGAGGTCGGCATCCAGACGCCTGGCATCCAGCAGGAAGAGGGGCGCGCCGGCGTCGACGCGGTCGCCGACCTGCACGAGCACCTGCATCACCAGACCCGGTTCGGGCGCGACGATGCCCACCGTGCGTTCGGCGGGTTCGATGACGCCCAACGCGGCCACCCCGCGGGCGAAGGGGTTGACGGAGGCGGGGCGGGCGAGGGGAATGTCGGGCTTGTGTTCATCGGCGGTGGCCACGGCCCAGAGGCCCACGCCCAGGCCCACGACGGAGAGGAGGATGGTGATCGAACGGATCATGGGAGTCGAGGTGCCGGTAAGGGGGTGCCGGGAGTCGGGACGCCGCGATGGCCGCGGCTCTTGAAGGTTCGCAGGAAGTCGCCGCTTGGTGTCACCCGCCGCTGAAGACCAGTCCCGGGGGCACCTTGACGACCTTGCGGATGCTCAGGACCGAGCCAAGGCCGATGGTCAGCAAGGTGGCGATGAAACTGCCCAGGAGCAGTCGCCACGGGAGGTACGCCGAGAGTTCGCTCTCGAGTGCGCGAGAGAGGATCGTGAACGCCCCGGCCGCGCCGGCGCCGATGCCAAAGCCGATGACGCCGACGACCATGGCCTGCAGGAGCACCATGGCGACGAGGGTGGGCGTCGTCGTGCCCAAGGCCTTGAGGACGGCGAAGTGGCGGATGTTCTCGGCGGTGAACTGGTAGAAGATGGATGCCGAGAGGAGGAGTCCGACGACGAAGCCCAGGGCGATGGTGATGCCGAAGTTCACGCCGATGCCCGTGGCCACCACGATGAAGGCGATGCTCCGCGAGCGGAACTCCTCGGTGGTGAGGGCGGCCACGTCGCCGAGGGCGGCGATGCGGGTCTTGAGTTCGTCGAGGTCGGTCCCTTCGCGGGCCTTGACCAGGATGTAGCTGATGCGGTCGCGGCCCGCGGGGCTGAAGCGTGCCGCGTTGTCGAACGTCGTGTACATGATGGCGTTGGACTCGAACCCGCGTCGCGCCTTGCAGGTGCCCGCGACGACCGCGCGGCGGTCGTTGATCTTGAGCACGTCGCCCACGCCCACGCCGCCCATGAGCAGCGCGGACTGCTCCTCGATGACGATCGAGTCGGGCATCCACAGGTCCTCGATGCGACCGGTGACCATCGCGGGCGGCCGCCCCGCGAGCGTCGTCCGCGGAATGCCCAGGATCTGACACCGCTTGAACTGCCCGTCGGGCAGTTCCGCCACCGCGTACCCGTTGTAGAAAGGCTCGGCCCACGCCACGCCCGGCACCGACCGAACCCGCGACAACTTCTCGTCCGAGAGCGACCGGAACTCGGCCACCCACTGGATGCCCGGATCCGTCACCCACAGGTCGGCCTGATGCACGTTCTGCAGCGGCCCCGTCGCCTGGTTCAACAGCCCCAGGAAGATCGCCCCCTGCTGGTTCATCAGCAGGGCGGCAAAGGCCAGCCCAAGCACCAGCGTCAGGTACTTGGTGCGGTCGCCAAAGAGCATGCGGAGGGCGATGCGGAGCATGATTCAGCGACGCTCGAGCCGGCCGCAGGGGGGCGGGCCTTGATCCGAACATTCGGTGAGGGGCATCATAGACGTGGCGGCCAAAGGCCGAACGCGAGAAACCTGAGTCGTTCGGCATGTTGAGCTCGTGTATTCGCCGCACCGTGTGTAGTGAATGTCGACCCTGTTCGCCGCACGCCATGCGGCGAATAGGTGCCGCGATCCTCTTGAAGCCCGCTCTGCGGACGAACCGGCAGGTAGCCCATGGCGCTGCCCGGCTTTGCGGGCGAGCTCTGGGTGTGGGGGCGATGGCGCGTGCGGCGCGGGTGGTGCTCCAATCGCGCATCGAGGCCCGCGGCCCAGGGCTTGCTCGAAGACTCGCCGCGCCCTGGGCTACCTGCCGGTTCGCCCCCGGAGGGGGCGAGGAGGGTGCGGGTGAATCGATGGCCGCGAGACGGATGGGTGGTGCGCAGCCACGCGACTTGGGCTCCGCCGTGGGCTTGCCCGCAAAGCCGGGCTGCGCCGCACGGCTCAACGAGGGGACGCCCGAAGCGGGCTGGCGATCGCGAGAATTTGGCTTTCGTCACCGTGGCGAGTGGTGCGGTCGTGAGGGCACCCGGCGCGGTGGTCACGCCCCCGTCAAGCCATGCCGCACGATGCACGCCAGCGCCCACGCGCCGTCCCGCCAGGTGATCTTCTTGCCTTCCTCGTACGTGCGGCCCGCGTAGCTGACGGGCACCTCGTAGACGCGGGCGCGGCGCCGGGCGGGCAGGCCCATGGCGCGGTCCTGGGCGTCGTTGTCGAGCCGCAGGTGCGCCACCTTGGCGATCAGTTCGATCTCGATGCCGAAGCGTTCCTCGCGAAGGTCCAGTTGCTCGGCCACTTGCCTCGTGAAGGCCTTGCAGCAGCATTCGACGTCGGTGAGGTTGAGGTTGGTCGCCATGTTGCACAGCGTGGTGATCACGCCGTTGGCGACCGAGTGCCAGTAGTAGAGGACGCGGTGCGTCTGGCCGAGGAACCGTGAACCGATCACCGCGTCGGCGCGGCCGTCGCGGAGCGGGGCGAGGATCGCCGCGTGGTCCGCCGGGTCGTACTCGAGGTCGGCGTCGTGGACCAGCACGATCTCCGCGCCCATCGCGAGGGCACGGGCCATGCCCGTGCGGATCGCCGCGCCCTTGCCACGGTTGGTCTCGTGGCGGATCACCGTGACGCCGCAGTCGCCGGCCAGCGCGTCGAGGATCGCGCCCGTGCCGTCGCGAGAGCCGTCGTCGATGAGCACCAGGTCGGCCGGCGCGTGCACCTGCAGGAGCCGCGACACGCTCTGCGAGACCCACCGGGCCTCGTCGTAGACGGGGATGACCACGACCGTTCGCACCGCTCAAGGGTATGGAGATTCCCGGGTCGCGCCCCGGAGCGAGTGCGCTCCGGATCGGGGGATCCGCCCGGGCGGCCTGAGGGCATGATGGTCGATCGGCTCGTCCAAGGCCTGATGCCTCCGGCCCTTCACCCGCGAGGAGGTGCGGGCCAGGTGCGACGTGCGGCTTCAACGACCAAGGCGTTCGAGGTGGCGGCGTCGGAACGCGGGGGCGGCGGTCCGCGGGGACCACGTCGGGTCCGGGGCGTTGAGTCGCGTGACCAGAGGTGCGAGCGAGCAAGGGCGGCGGCGAGGCGTCGCACCCCGCGACGGCCTTCTGACACCGCTTCTCGTCGGCGGCGATGCTCGCGACGCTCGCTCCACTACCCTCCCGCACCATGCGCACACTTCTCGCGATCACGGTCGCTGCGGCGATGCTCGGCGGGTGCTCGTCCGACGAGGAGGTCGAACCCGCGCCGCCCGCGAAGCCGGAGGGGTTGCCGCCCGTCGAGACGCTCCTCTCGGATTCGTTCGTCCACTGGGTGCAACGGGGCGGGCTGGCCGCCTTCTCGATGGAGGAGGGCGTGATCACGGGCGTGACGCGGGCCGACCAGTCCAACTCGTTCCTATGCACGCGGGAGATCTATCGCGACTTCGAACTCACCCTCGAGTTCAAGGTCGACAACGGGCTCAACTCGGGCGTGCAGGTGCGATCGCAGTGGCGGCAGGAGGGCAACCTGCAGCGAGTCTTCGGCTATCAGGTGGAGATCGACACCACTGAGCGTCGCTGGACGGGCGGGATCTACGACGAAGGCCGCCGCGGCTGGCTCTTCTCGCCCAAGGATCCCGCGGCGATCGAGGCCTTCAAGCCCGGCGAATGGAACGCCATGCGGGTGCTCTGCGAGGGCGACCGCATCCGCACCTGGATCAACGGCGTGCCCGTCTCCGACCTCGCCGACTCGGCGACGCCCCGCGGCTTCATCGCCCTGCGGGTCCCCGGCGTGGGCTCGCGGCGACTGCCGATGAAGGCGCAGTGGCGAGACATCCGCGTGATCGAGCGCCAAGGGACTCCCCCGGCCTCGCTGCGGTGAGCCGAAACCCGCCGGGCCAAGATGCCAAGAATGCTCCCGACCGGCGAGCGACCGGTCCACAAGGAGCACGGCGATGGCGGCTGACGTGATCGATTACCAGATTCTCGGCGAAGACCTGCAGGCGGTGGTGGTGACGCTCGATCCCGGCGAGGCCGTCGTCGCCGAGGCCGGCGCGATGATGTACATGCAGGACGGCATCGAGATGGCCACCCACATGTCCATGAGCAAGGAACGCAAGGGCATTCTCGGCAGTCTCTTCGAGGCCGGCAAACGCGTCCTCACTGGTGACTCCTTCTTCGTCACCTTTTTTTCCAACGAAGGTTCCCGCCGCGCCGACGTGGCCTTCAGCGCGCCCTACCCCGGCCGCGTCATCCCCATCGAGCTCGGCAACCACGGAGGCGCCGTGCTGGCCCAGAAGGACTGCTTCCTCTGCGGCGCGCGGGGCGTCGAGGTCTCCATCGCCCTCACCCGCCGCCTGGGCACCGGCCTCTTTGGCGGCGAGGGCTTCATCCTCCAGAAGCTCACCGCCCCCAGCGGACGAGGCCTGGCCTTCGTCCACGCCGGCGGCACCATCGTCGAGCACCGGCTCGAGCGGGGCGAGCGGCTCCGCGTCGACACCGGCTGCCTCGTCGCCTTCGAGCCCAGCGTCGATTACGACATCCAGATGGTCCCCGGCATCCGCAACAAGCTGTTCGGCGGCGAGGGCCTCTTCTTCGTCGAACTCCGCGGCCCGGGCACCGTCTGGCTCCAGACGCTCCCCTTCTCCCGGCTGGCCGACCGCATCATCGCCGCCGCGCCCTCCGCGGGCGGCCGTCGCACCGAAGAGGGCTCGGTCCTGGGCGGCCTGGGCAACATGCTCGACGGCAACTGACCCCGCCGCCGCTCGGCTACGCTCATCGCACCCATGGGTCAGTACTCCACCCTCATCGTCCATTCGGCTCGCATCGCCTGCATGTACGCCCAGCGCCTGCTGGCGGGCGTCGAGGCGTCCGCCTTCTCCCGCACGCCGATCGTCGGCGGCAAGCTCGTCCAGACCAATCACCCCGCGTGGGTCTTCGGACACCTCGCGACGTATCCCGTGAAGATCGGGGGCATGGTCGGCATCGTGGGCCCAGGGCTCGCGGCGCCCATCGGCTTCGAGGATCTCTTCAAGGACGGCACCGAGTCGCGCGATGACGCGAATGGATCGATCTATCCCTCGATGGAGGTCGTGACCAAGGCCTTCTTCTCGACGCACGAATCGCTCCTCTCGGCCCTGGGCGGCATCGACGATTCGCTGCTCCTGGTCGAGACCGCCGATGAGAAGTACCGCCAGCGATTCCCGCAGGTCGGCTCGCGGCTCACCTTCATGTGCAACAACCACATCATGATGCACATGGGCCAGATCAGCGCGTGGCGGCGGTGCATGGGCCTGCCTCCGGCCTGAGCGCCCGTGGCCTGAGCGCCCGTGGCCTGAGCGCCCGTGGCCTGAGCGACCCGTGGCCTGACCCTTCAGCGGCCCGCGCGGGTCGCGCTCAGTCGCTCGAGTTCGTGCAACCCTCTCGCCACGGCCATTTCGAGGTCGGGGGAGAGGTTGGACACGTCAAGCACGTCGCCCGCGCCCGCCTTCTGCACCACGCGGTACTGCGACGGACCGATGCCCGCGAAGATCACGCGACGGCCCTGCGACGTCGCCTGCCTCGCCAGCGCGGCCAGTTCCAGCGCGGTGTTCTCGTCGAGCGTCACCGCGTCGCCCAGGTCGAGGATCGCCACCTTCGTGCCCGGCGACAGCGACTCGAGCCACCGCGACAGGTCGGGCAATCGGTGCAAACGCCGGTCGCGACCGGCGCGGCGGCGGAGTCCGTAGGTCGCGATGCCGCGGGGAAGCCCGAGATCCTCGTCGACGAGGTCCGAAGGGGTGACGTCGCAGATCGGCGTGCGGATGTCCTGCACGATGATCCACAGCAGGAAGAGGACCGGCGGCATCATCGCCTTGTCGGGAATGACCCTGTGCGCCAACGCGCCCAGCCCCGCCCCGAGGGCGAACGACCCCGCGATCGACAGGAGCAGCAGCAATCGCCTCGCGGTGGGCGGGGCGTTGACTTGCGTAGGCACCGGCGAGGGAGCCGCCGCGCCGCGGGCCCTGTCGCGCAGCCAGCACGCGAACTGCACCAGTTCGAGCCCCAGGGCCGTCACCACGCCGGTCATGTGGGTGGTTCGCACCACCCCCCCCGGAGATCCGCGTGATGGTCGCGTTCTGCAAGCCCATCGCCATCGCGGCCACGCCGATCACCACCGACGTCAGTCGCAACGAGGGCGATTCGCCCCCCGCCCATTCGAGCGCGGCCGCGAAGCACGCCAGCAGCACGGCCTGGATCGCCATCGGCAGCACGTAGATCGACTGTCACCCGCGGCGGCGTCCGACCTCGGTGCACACCCCAGAGATCACCGCCCCGACAAAGAAGCACCCCAACACCAGCGACGTGAAGGCCATCAGCGACCACTTGCCCTCCACGAGGTCGAGGCCCCATTGCGAGAGCGTGCCCGAGACATGGCTGGTCGCCGTGCCGCAGGTGATCAGGGTGAGGATGTTGGTGTACCCGGCCACCCAGGCCAGGGTGATGGCCAGTCGCGACTGCTGCGTGATGGATCGCGCCTGCGAGACGAACATGGGTCGTCGGGAGCGTAGTGACGGGCGAGGGATCGCCGGACGCGGGGCGATCGAGGGGCACGCTCCCCGAATCCGGCGGCTAGACTTTGACGAATCAAACTTTCGGGTTGGACAGGTCGATGAACGGCAGGACGATGACGCACGGCGGTTCCGAACAACACCATCATGCCCCCTCCCTTCCGGAGGCCTATCGCAGCGTGCCCGTGGGCGAGGGTCCGCGGCCTTGGTGGCGTCGACTGCTCCCCTTCACGGGGCCGGCCTTCATGGTCTCGGTGGGGTACATGGATCCGGGCAACTGGGGGACCGATCTCGCCGGCGGCAGCCGCTTCGGATACGCCCTGCTGTGGGTGATCCTCGGGTCCAACCTCATGGCGATCCTGCTCCAGACGCTGGCGGCGCGGCTGGGGGTGGTGACGGGCATGGACCTCGCGCAGGCCTGCCGCGAGTATTACCCAAGGCCCGTCTCCTTCGTGCTCTGGATCCTCTGCGAGATCGCGATCATCGCCTGCGACCTGGCCGAGGTGATCGGCTCGGCGGTGGCGTTGAACCTGCTCTTTGGCCTCCCGCTGGAGTGGGGCGTGGTCATCACCGGGCTCGACGTGCTGCTGCTGCTGGGGCTCATCCAGCTGGGCTTCCGCAAGCTCGAGGCGATCGTGATCGCCATGGTGGCCACCATCGGCCTCTGCTTCGTCTACACCGTCTGGCTCGCCAAGCCCGACTGGGCGGCGGCGGCTCAGGGGTTGGCGGTTCCGACCATCCCCGACAAGGAGGCCCTCCTCATCTCGCTGGGCATCCTGGGCGCCACGGTGATGCCTCACAACCTCTATCTGCACTCCTCCATCGTGCAGACCAGGCGTCACGACCTCACGGACGAGGGCAAGCGGGCGGCGATCCGCTTCAACACCGTCGACACCGTCGTGGCGCTCGGCTCGGCCTTCTTCGTGAATGCCGCCATTCTCGTCCTTGCCGCGTCCGTCTTCCACAGTCAGGGCATCGCCGTCGAGGAACTCCAGCAGGCCCACCAGCTCCTCACGCCCGCCCTCGGCGGCGCGGCCGCCACGGCCTTCGCCGTCGCCCTCCTCTGCTCGGGCCAGTCCAGCACCATCACCGGCACCCTCG
Source organism: Phycisphaerae bacterium (assembly GCA_037139735.1). Classification (GTDB taxonomy): domain Bacteria; phylum Planctomycetota; class Phycisphaerae; order Phycisphaerales; family UBA1924; genus UBA2402. The sequence goes on along the minus strand of JBAXFU010000018.1, from coordinate 14,464 downwards.
CCGGACAGATCGTGATGGAAGGGTTCCTCCGCATCCGCATCCGTCCGTGGCTGCGGCGGCTCATCACACGCGGCATCGCGATCATCCCCGCCCTCGTCTGCGTCATCGCCACCGACGGCAAGGAGACCGTCAAGCTCCTGGTCATCTCGCAGGTCGTGCTGGCGATGCAGCTTCCCTTCGCCATCTTCCCCCTCGTGGCCTTCACCTCCAGCCGCCGACGCATGGGCGCCTTCGCCAACGGTCGCGTGGTCGCCCTCCTGGGGTTCATCATCTGCGTCGGCATCAGCGGGCTGAACGTCTACATGCTCTGGTCGCTCTTCGCGGGCGACTGAGCGGGCAGGATCGGGCGGGCCCGAGCCATGGCGGCCGAAATCCGCCGCGAGGCCTGCCGCGAACCGCCCTTCATGAACTCGGTCTTCTCGGGTGCCCTTGCCGCCACCGCCGTGCTGCTGGCGGCTCTCTTCCTCCTGGGCTCCTGCGGCACCCCCGTGAAGGGCAAGCCCTTCGACCCCGCCCTGCCCACCTTTCCCGTCACCAAGGGCTCCAATCTCAACGGGCGCGAGTTCGACATCCCCGCCGGCTTTGACGGCCAGTTCAACATCCTTCTGGTTGCCTTCCTCAGGCAGCAGCAGGGCGATGTCGACACGTGGCTCGACACCGTTCGCGAGATCGCCGCCGACCATCCCAACGTCGAGTACTACGAACTGCCCACCATCTCCTCCGCGTGGGGCCTCATGCGGGGCTGGATCGACGGAGGCATGCGCAGCGGCATCCCCGCCATCGCCGCCCGCGAGCGCACCGTCACCATCTATACCGACACCGAGGCCTTCCGATCGATCGGCGGCATCGAAGGCCGCGACCGCATCTGGGTCGGCATCGTCGACCGCGACGGCCGCATTCACTGGTCCGCCCGAGGCCCCGCCGCCGACGAGACCAAACGCCAGCTCCGCGACGCCATCCGCCGCCTGGCCAGCCCGGGGGCCTGAAGGCCAACTGTTCGCATTTCAGTAGGTACTGGGCGGTAGAAATGGTTCCTATCGCTCAAAGTGATTCCATTCGTGAGCGATAGAACGGTGCAGCATCGCTCATGCGGTGGAACTGGCAACAACCCGACTGGCCTCGTTTTTCGTGGGATGCTGCTCGTCTGAGCCGCGCGGAGGAGCGCTTTTTGCTCGATGCCGGGCGGTACGCCGGCGTGGTGGAGCACGTGGCGGCGGCGGATCGGGACCGGCTGGTGGTGGAGGCGATGAGCGAGGAGGCGGTGACGACCTCCGAGATCGAAGGGGAGATCCTGAGCCGCGAGAGCGTGCAATCGTCGATCCGGCTGCAGCTGGGTCTCGAGGCGGATCGACGCCGGGTGCAACCGGCCGAGCAGGGCGTCGGCGAGTTGATGGTGGACCTGTACCGGCGCTTTGCCGCGCCGCTCGACGCATCGACCCTGTTCGCCTGGCACCGGATGGTGATGCGAGGCCGAACCGACCTTCGGGTGGTGGGGGGGTACCGGACGCATGCCGAGCCGATGCAAATCGTGTCGGGGCGGTTGCATGATCCGCGAGTGCACTTCGAGGCGCCGCCATCTGCACGCGTGCCGGCCGAGATGGAACGGTTCATCGAGTGGTTCGAGTCGACGGGGCCGTCCGGGAAGCGCGTGTTGCCGCCGCTGACGCGAGCGGGCGTGGCACATCTGTACTTCGAGAGCGTGCATCCCTTCGAGGATGGCAACGGTCGCGTGGGTCGTGCGGTCGCGGAAAAGGCGATGGCGCAGGGGCTCGGGCGACCGTCGCTGACGGCCATCGCCGCGACGATCTTGGCGAGGCGAGCGTCGTACTACGAGGCGCTCGAGGCGGCGAACCGTTCGAACGAGATCACCGGATGGCTCGCGTGGTTCGCGGGTGCAGCGCTCGAGGCCCAGGCCCGCACGCTCGCACAGGTCGAGTTCCTGATCGACACGACGCGGCTGCTCGATCGGTTTCGCGGCCGGCTCAACGAGCGACAGGAAGCCGTGCTGTTGCGAGTGCTCCGCGAGGGACCCAAGGGGTTCGAGGGGGGCTTGAGCGCGGGGATCTACATATCGATCGCGAAGACCTCGCCCGCCACGGCGGGTCGTGACCTTGCCGACATGGTGGAGATGGGCGTGTTCTCCCGCACGGGCGAACGTCGTCACACGCGCTATCACCTGCCCTTTGCGACGCGACCCATCCCAACCGTCACCATTGCCGAGGATGACAGGGTCGTGGCGACGTTCGCCTCGCCGGGCGCATGAGCCGACGTGGCCGGTGGCGAGTCTTCACGGCCGCTGGTAGACCCGAACCCAATCGACCTCGAACCGCGCGGGGAACTCGGTCTTGGAGGGGTCGCCGCCCGACGTGCCGCCCACGGCGAGGTTGAGGATGATGAGGTGCGGCTCGTGGAAGGGGTTCACGCCGTCGGGCGAGCGGTTCACCGTCTTGGAGAGGTCCACCTCGTTGAGCAGCCGGTCGTCGACGTAGAAGCGGATCCACGCCTCGTCCCAGTCCATCCGCCACACGTGGAACTTCGACGCCCAGGCCTCGACCGTCCCGGGCTTGGCGATCTCCGTCAACGGCGTTCGCGAGTCGTCCCAGACGGCCTTGTGCGGCGTGGCCGACCCCCACGCGGCGTTCGCGAGCAGCGTCCCCTTGAAGGACTCCATGATGTCGAGTTCGCCCCCGCTGGGCCACGGCCTTCCCACCGCGCCCACCGTCCAGAAGGCCGGCCACAACCCCGGACGCACGTCGATGCGGCCGCGCAGCTCGAAGCGCCCGTACCGCCACGAGTGCAGCCCCTTGGTCTTGATCGAGCCCGAGGTGTACTCGCTCGCCACGCGACGGGTCTTCCACGTCGTGCCTTTGGGGTCGTGATCGGGGTTTGCCACCCGCTCGCGACGGGCTTCGATGACGAGCAGCCCGCCCCGGCAGATCACGTTGTCGGGCTGATACCACTGGGCCTCGTCGTTGCGGACCAGTCCCCGCTCGTACACCCAGTTGGCCGGCGAGACGGGCCCGTCGGCGTTGAACTCGTCGTGCCAGACCAGTCGCCACCCCTCGTGACGTGGCACGGCCTGACTGGAGGCGCACCCAGCCAGCATCGCGGCCGCCAGCGAAGCCGCCGCGAGCGGCGAGGTGGCGCGGGCCATGGCGACGCGATCGGGTTCCATCAGCATGCGTTGCTCCGGTGACGACGTGACGATGTGGCGGCGTGGAACGATGGTTGCATCGTTGCCCTTCGAGCGAGATCGTCGCGAGAAAAATCGTGCAGTCGCTCGCGACGATCCGTCGATATGATCGGCCCGCGTGGCACGAGTGCGACTCGCCGCCGATGCGATCCGCCGTCAACCAGGGTTCGGGAGGGAGTGGACATGAAGCAGTCGCACGGGCGGTTCGCCGTCCTCGCCGCGGTGCTCGTCGTCGTCAACATCGCGGGCCTGGCCTGGATTCGCGCCTCGCTGCTCGAGACGCGGCTGCCGTGGCTCCGCGTGGCGTCGGTGACGCCCGACGGACCGCTCGACGAGGCCGACCGCATCGTCGTGACGTTCCACGAGCCCGTGGTGCCAGGGTCCAAGGTGGGCGAGGTCGCCGAGCCCTCGCCCCTCACCGTCACGCCCGACGTTGGCGGTCGCTGGCGATGGACCTCGCCCGAGCGGCTGGAGTTCGTGCCCGCCAGGCCGTTCCCGCCCGGTCGGGAGTTCACGCTCGCCCTCTCGCCCAAGGCCGCCGACCTGACTGGCCGGCGACCGTACGCCGACTTCCAGCGACGGCTCGCGACCTCGCCGCTGCGGGTGGAGGGTGTGCAGGTCGTGGCCATGGCGCCCGACGGCGCCACCCTCGAGGTGCGGTTCAACCAGCCCGTGGTCCCCGACGACCTCCAACACGAGCTGAAGGTGGCCGGCGGCGACGCGCCGATGCCCTTCGAGTGCCTCTCGCCTCGGCCCGATCGCGCCTTGCTTGTGCGTCTTGTGCCCGTGGGCGCCGACCTCTGCCTCACCTTCGGCGGCGGATTGACCGGCGAGGGGGGCACGCTCGGTCTGGGCGAGCCCGTCCGCCTGTCGCTCGCCCTTCCAAGCCCCCAGCGTCTCGAGGTCGTCAACACGCGCGTGTCGACGCGGGACTTTGACCCCGAGGTCGAGGTTCGCATCGCCTTCACCCGCGACCTCGATCCCGCGCAGCCCTTGCCAGAGGTTCAGATCTCGCCCCCGGTGGCGACGCGTGTCGCCCTGACCGGCCCCACGCTGCTCCTCACTGGCCCCTTCGCCCCCTCGACCACCTATCGCATCACCATCCCCGAGCAGTTGGTCGCCGTCGGCGGCATGGCCCTGGGCTCGGCTCGCAGCGTGAGCGTGACCATCGAAGAACCCCACCCGGCGGTGCGGATCCCGCTGAGCCGGGGCGTGCTTTCGCCCCAGGGCGCCATGCTCCTCGACGTCGAAACGGTGAACGTGCGCGGGTTGGTGGTGACCGCCAGTCGCGTCCATCGCAACAACCTCGGCGCGTTCCTCGCGGGCAACGCCCCGACCTTCACCTCCAGCGAGTTGCCCGAGCGCACCTTCCCGCTCGACACCACGCCCAACGTCGTGGCCAAGGGGACGCTTGACCTCGAATCGCTTCTGGGCGGGCAGCCGGGAGTCTTCCGCGTCGGCGTGCGGGCGACAGATTCGGGCTGGACGCGCGACTCGGCCATCGTGGCCGTCACCGATCTGGCCATTCACGCCAAACGAGGCCGCGACGGGGTCCTCGCGTGGGTCACGGGCATTCGCAGCGGTGCGCCGGCGCCGGGCGTCGCCGTCAGTGTCGTGTCGCGCGACAACCAGGTCATCGCCGAGGCGGTCACCGACGGGTCGGGATTGGCCGACCTGCCCTTGGCCTCGGGCACCGCGCGGCGACAGGCATGGTTCATCGTCGCCGAACATGCCAGTGACCTGACCTACCTCGAGCTCGGGCGAGCGACGGACCTGCTCGATGATGTCGACCAGTCCGGTCGGGCGTCGCCGGTGGGGTACGACATCCATCTCTATGGCGATCGCGGGCTCTATCAGCCCGGCGAGAAGGTGCAGATCAGCGGCATCGGTCGAGACGAGTCTGGGGCGGTGGCTGCCGAGTTGCCGCTGGCGGTGCGTGTTCGTCGTCCGGATGGTCGCGAGGTGGCGTCGATCGCCGTCACGACCGATGCGGCCGGGTGTTTCCACGCCGCGTACGAGTCCTCGGTCGCGGGACACGTGGGGCGGTATCGCTTCGAGGTCGGGCTGCCGGGATCGAGCGAGGCGCTGGGCGGCTTCGACGCGTTGATCGAGCCCTTCGTGACGCCCCGGATCGAGGTGGCCCTCGACGCGCCAACGCCGGGCGTCGGCAAGGGGTCGCTTCGAGTGGCGGCGCGTCACCTCATCGGCATTCCCGCGGCGGGATTGCGCGTGAGCGTCGCTCCCCGCCATGAACGCGTCCGGCACATCGATGCGGCGCATGCGGGGTACACCTTCGACCTGCCGCCGGCGTTGCCGTGGGTGCCGCAGATTCGCGAGCCGGGGGGCACGATCGAGTCGACGCTCGACGCCGCGGGCGTGGCGGCGGTGGCATGGCCCATGCCGAGCGTGGCAGGGTCGTGGCGAACGACGCTCGACGCCTCGGTGACGGAAGCGGGCGGACGCACGGTCTCGGCGAGTCGCGTCGTGGAGATCGACACGCTGGCGCAGCACCTTGGGTTGCGGGTGGTGCGCAACGGCGCGGAGGCGGCGCCGACGGGCATCGAGTGGCTGCGAGTGGCGGGCGCCAAGCCGCTCGCGGCCTCCGAGGATCTGACGTTCCGGGTGGTGAGGGTGGAGACGGATTGGCGACTGCAGGAGGTGTGGGGGCGGCTGACGTGGAAGTCGGCGGAGCATGAAGCGCCGGTGTCGCAGTGGAGTCGCGTGACGGCGGAGGTGCAGGGCGTCGAGCCCCTCAAGGCGGTCTCGGGTGGGCGTCACCGGTTGTACGTGACGGGCACCTCGGGCGCGTCGGCGATGATGGAGTTCGACGCGCCCTGGTCGGATGGCGAGGGTGCTGCCGCTCCGCGACCCGAGCGCGTGGCGATGACGATCGAGCGAGACCCCGCGCCGGGAGAGGCGGCGAAGGCGACGATCGTGAGCCCCTTCGCGGGGACGATGCTGCTGTCGCTCGAGTCCGATCGCGTCCACTGGCGATCGGTGCGGGCCGTCGAGGCGGGCGTGACCGTCGTGGAGGTGCCGCTGCCCGCGTCGGTCAGGGGCGGGGCCTTCCTCGCGGCGGCCGTGGTTCGAGGTCTTGATGCCAAGGCGGATCGATGGATGCCCATGAGCGCGAAGGGGTTGGTCCGGGTCCGGGTCGATCACCGGGCGGCGGTGGTGCCCGTGACGATCGATGTGCCGCCAACGGTGAACCCGGGCCGGCGTGTCGAAGTCGTCGTGACGACGCCGCCGGGCTTGGAGCAGGGACGCTTGCACGTGTGGGGCGTCGACGACGGGATCGTGATGGCCACCTCGCACGCGACGCTCGACCCGGCGTCATGGTTCTTCGCGGCGAGGCGCCTGCGTGTCGAGAGCGACGATGCCTATCGCGACTTGCTCCCCGATTACCGACGCCCGACCGATTGGACGCGGATCGGCGGCGACGGAGGCGATGAAGACGACCGGTCGTCCAACGCGACGCTTCCTCCGTCGAGGCGGCGGCGTGAATCGGCGGTGGTGTGGTTGCCCGCGAGGCCCCTCGAGGCCGGCGGTCGCACGTCGGTCGAGATGACGATGCCCGCTCGCATGACGGGGCGGCTGCGCCTGTTCGCCGTGGTCTCCGCGGGCGACCGATACGGGTCGGCCTCGGGCACGATGCTCGTGACGCAACCCCTGATGCTCGAACCGAGCGTGCCGAGCGTCCTTTCGCCGGGCGATGCGGTCGAGGTGGCGGTGCGGCTGACCAACACCACCTCGGCTCCGCTGGCCGTAACGCTCGATGTGGCGACGCCGGACCAGATCGCGGCGCAGGCCTCCGAGGGGCCACTCACGCTCGACTCCAACGCCTCGGCCGTGGTGATGCGGCGACTGCAGGCCAAGACCAAGGGCGAGGGCGTGCTGACGTTCAAGGCCACGGGCACGGGGGCCTCGGGATCGGTCGAGGCCGTGGCCGAGGAGCCGATCCTCGTGCGCCGCGCCGACGCCTTCGCGACGAGGACGAGCGTCGCGACGCTTCGGAGCGGCGAGCCCCTCGCGATCACGCCCGACCAAGCGTTCGATCCGTCCAAGACCCTGCTCGACGTCGTCGTGGCGCCCTCGCCCGTGGCGCACCTCGAGCCCGCACTCGAGTCGCTCATCGACTATCCGTACGGGTGCGTCGAACAGACGACCAGTCGCATGGCCGCGCTGCTCGCGGCGGGGCCGATGCTTCGCGCCACGCAACCCGGGCGACTGGAGGTCGCGAGCGGCATGATCGATGCCGGCATCGCCCGCCTGCGGGCCATGCAGACCGCCGCGGGCGGGTTGTCGTACTGGCCCGGGTCGTCGCGGGTGCACGAGTGGGGCACCATTCACGCGCTGGGCGTGCTGATCGAGGCGCGTCGCGCTGGTCACGACGTGCCCGACTCGTTCATCGACTCGCTCGGCACGGCCGTGGCGGGGATGGTGCGGAGCACGCGGCAGGGCGCCCTCGACGACGCCACGCGGGCCATGGCGTGCGAGGTCCTCGGACGCATGGGCAAGCCCGAGCCGGGCTGGGTCGCGACGCTCGAGGAGCGAGCGTCGTCGCTCGACGCGGGCGGCCGGGCCACGCTGGCCATGGCGCTCCTCGAGATGGGACGCCGCGAGCGAGCCGTCAGGGCGCTGGGCACGACGCTGCCCCAGCCGCGAGCGACGGGCTCGTCGGGGGCGGGCTTGAGTTCGCCCGTGTCGCAAGTGGCCGCGACGCTAGTGGCGGTGCTTCGCGTCGATCCCGGCCACGAGTGGGCCGTGCCCTTGGCGACGAGGCTGGATTCCATGCGTCGCGGCGCCTCGTGGGGCTCGACGCTCGATGATGCCGCCGCGTTCCGTGCGCTGGCGGCGTTCGATGCCGGTCGCCCGCCCCGCGCGACGTATCGCGGAGCATTCCGCGGCGATGCCGGCACCGTGCCGTTCAGCCACGAGGCCGCGTTCGTACAGCGAGGCCTGCGCGCCGATCGGCCCGCGACGCTGGAACTCGAGCCCGGCGCGGCGGGCGCCGAGGCCTTCGTCACCCTCACGGCTTCGGGCCCGCTGAAGCGAGATCCCGAGCGGTCCGATCAGGGCGTCATCGTGCGTCGCCGGTGGATGGTGAACGGCACGGTCGTCGCCGGTCCGCTCCGCGTGGGCGACCTGGTGGAAGTCGAGGTCACGCTCCAGTCGGCGGTGGCCGACCAGGCGCATGCGAATATCGCCGTCGTCGATCCGCTGCCCGCGCTGGCGGAGGTGGAGAGTCCGTCGCTGGCCACCTCGGCGGCGGCGGCCAAGCGACGGACCTCGGCCGATCGCGTGGAGTTCCGCGACGACCGCGTGGTGATCTTCGCGACGGCGGGCGCGGAGCCCTCGACATTCCGCTACTTCCTCCGCGTGATCGGCGCGGGGACGTGCAGCGTGCCTTCCGTGAGGGCTGAATCGATGTACGACGCCGGGGTGGCCTCCTTCGCGGCCGACGGATTCAGGCTGGAGGTGACGCGGTGAGATGGCGACGCCGGATTCGCGCGGCGGTCTTCGCCGCCGCGGGCGCGACGCTCGCCGCGATCGTTTCGTTCGCGGCTTGCGATGCGTTGTTTCCCTTCCCCGTCGACGCGCTCGAGCGAAGGCCGCGAACGGTCGTCGTCCGCGACGCCGCCGGCGGCGTGCTGCTGCGACGCACGGGGAGCGATGGTCAGTGGCGGGACCCCGTGCCGCTGGCGGCAACCGGCCCGTGGCTGGCCAAGGCCACCATCGCGTGCGAGGATCAGCGATTCGAACATCACGGCGGCATCGACCTCGTGGCGGCGCTGCGAGCGACGGGGCAGAACCTCGCGGCGACCGAGGTCGTGTCGGGGGCGAGCACCATCACGATGCAGGTGGCGAGAATGGTCGAGCCCAGACGACGCACGCTGTGGGCCAAGGCGGTGCAGGCCTTTCGCGCCGTGCAACTCGAGGGGCTCATGGACAAGGATCGCATCCTCGAGCACTACCTGAACATCGCGCCCTACGGCGGCAACATCCGGGGCGTCGAGGAGGCGGCACGGGCGTATTACGGCCGCAGGGCGGCGGATCTCACGCTCGACGAGGCGGCGTTGCTCGCGGGAGTTCCCATGTCGCCGCGGACGCTGCGTCCGGACCGCTTTCCAGAGGCCGCCGCACGCCGCCGCGATCGGGTGCTGGCGAGGATGCTCGAGGAGGGATTCATCACGCGGGCCCAGCACGACGCGGCACGGCTCGCGCCGGTCGCGGCGAGAAGGCCGGAACCGGGCGGGGAATCTCCCGCGGTGGCGTGGCACGTGCTGTCAAGGCGACCGGGCGGCGGCCGCACGACGATCGATCCGCTCGTGCAGCGACGCCTGGGCGATGTGCTGCGGCAGGGTCTGGCGACGATGCCCCAGGGCACGCGTGGCGCGGGCGTGGTGATCGACATCGAGCGGGCAAGCATCGTGGCGATGGCGTCGATGGGCGAGGGGGCGGCGACGGAGGTGAACGGGGCGGCGGCGTGGAGAAGCCCCGGGTCGGCGTTGAAGCCGTTCATCTACGCCGCGGCCTTCGAGGCCGGGCGTCTCGCGCCCGAGTCGATGCTTCTCGACGAACCCATGGCGAGAGGCGGATGGGACCCGTCGAACTTCAGTCGCACGTTCGCCGGTCCCGTCGAGGCGGGCGACGCGTTGCGGCGATCGCTCAACATCCCGGCCATCTCGCTGGTGGAGGCCCTGGGATCCGGGTCGGTGGCCGCGATGCTCGACGCCTGCGGCGTGCGGCTGTCCGAGGACGCGGTGCGTCGGGCCGGGCTCTCGATCGCGGTGGGCGGCGCGGAATTGACGCTGCTCGACCTGACGGACGCGTACGCCACGCTGGGGCGTGACGGCGTGCATCGGCGAGCGACGATCTTCCCCGACCAGGAGCCGATGGCGAGTCGCGCGATGCGGGCCGAGGTGGCGCAGGCGGTGTCGGACGTTCTCTCCTCGCGTCGGCGGCCGGCGGCGGGGGTCGAGGGGTCGGCCCCGTGGTTCTGCTGGAAGACAGGGACGAGCTCCGGGCGGCGCGATGCGTGGGCGGTGGGGCACAACCGCCGCGTGGCCGCGGGCGTGTGGATGGGCGACTTCTCGGGGCGGGGGCGGGTCGAGTATCTCGGGGCCGAGTCGGCCGAGCCGGTGCTCGCGGCATGCCTGACCGATGCGGCGATGGCCTTGGCGGGCGGCGATCCGCCGGCTCCGCCGCCGCTGACGGTGAGGGATCCCCTGCCGCAGACAAGGCGTGCAGGGGCGGGCATCCGGATTCTCGAGCCCGAACCGGGGGCGGTGATGGTGGCGGTGGGGGGCGGGGCGACGGTTCGGGCAAGGAGCAGCGAGCCGGGGACGTGGTTTCACAACGGCGTGAAGGTGGAGTCGGCGGAGCGGATCAGGTGCACGCCCGGCGAGCACGAGTTGCGGTGCGTGGCGGAGGGGGGGCGGGCGGACGCGGTGCGGTTCATGGTGCGGTGAGGGGCGGTGAAGAGCGGACGACGACGCGGGTGAGGGCGCGGGTGAGGGCGCGGGTGAGGGCGCGGGTGAGGGCGCGGGTGGGGGCGCGGGTGGGGGCGCGACGATGCTGCGGCCTGCCGCGGGTCGCTACCCTGTGCCGTCGGCGTCGCAGGACGCCATGGCACGCAGCCACGCAGCCACGTTTCACGGGAGTCATCGACCATGCATCAAGACCTGACGTCATCGCTGGCCGCCTCGGCGGTTCTTGTCGCACTCGTCGCGGGCACGGCCTTCGCGCAGCACGAGGGGTGGAAGTATCCGCCGGCGAAGACGGTGGAGCAGGTGGACGACTATCACGGCGTGAAGGTGGCCGATCCGTACCGCTGGCTCGAGGATCCCGACTCGGCGGAATCCGTCCAGTGGATCAAGGCGCAGAACCAGCTGACGGAAGGCTACGTCCACGGGGTTCCCGAGCGGCAGGCGATCATCGATCGCATCACGAAACTGTGGAACTTCGAGAAGTACGGCACGCCGAGCAAGGATGGCGGGCGCTACTTCTGGTCGTACAACAGCGGTCTGCAGAACCAGGCGGTGATCTACACGGCCGACTCGCTGGGCGGCGAGGGGCGGGTGTTGATCGACCCGAACACGCTGAAAGCCGACGGCACGATGGCGCTCGCGGGCATGTCCGTGAGTGACGACGGCCGCTACATGGCCTACGGCATCGCCGAGGCGGGTTCCGACTGGAACACGTGGAAGGTGCGCGACATCGCGACCGGCAAGGACACCGACGACGTCATCAACTGGGTGAAGTTCTCGGGGGCGTCGTTCACGAAGGACGGCAAGGGCTTCTTCTACTCGCGGTTCGACGCGCCGGCGACGGGCGAGAACAAGCTCACGGGGAGCAACTTCTACCAGAAGGTCTTCTACCACGTGATCGGCACGCCGCAGGAGAAGGACGTGCTGGCGTACGAGCGGGCCGACGAGAAGGACTGGGGCTTCGGCGCGGGCGTGACGGAGGACGGCCGGTTCGTGGTCCTGTCGGTCTCGAAGGGGACGGACCCCAAGAACCGCGTCTTCTATCGCGATCTCAAGGCCATGCCGCTGGGCGCGGCGTCGCCGGAGAGCGATTCGGCGATCATCGACGTCGAGCGTCGCATCAAGGCGATGGTCGAGGGCGGCAAGGCCGACGAGGCGGGGCTCAAGGACCTGCGGGCGGAGCGAGCCAAGCTCGTCGCGGCGGCCGGCAACGCCTCTCGCGGGTTCGTGGAGTTGCTCAACGACTTCGACGCCTCGTACGACTTCGTGACCAACATCGGCAGCGTCTTCTACTTCAAGACGGACCTGAACGCGACGATGGGCCGGCTGATCGCCGTCGACACGGCGAGTCCGGCCAAGTCGAACTGGAGAGAGGTGATCCCGCAGTCCGACGCGACCATCCAGGGCGTGAGCTTCGTGGGCAACCACTTCTTCGTGTCGTACCTGCGCGACGCCCGCAGCGAGGTCAAGGTCTTCGACGCCAAGGGCGCGTTCGTTCGCGACGTGAAGCTGCCGGGCATCGGCACGGCGGCGGGGTTCGGCGGCAAGTCCACCGACACCGAGACGTTCTACAGCTTCAGCGGCTTCACCACCCCGGCCCGCATCTACCGCCATGACGTGGCGACCGGCGAGAGCACGCTCTTCAAGGAGGCCAAGGTCGCCTTCAACCCTGACGCCTACGAGACCACCCAGGTCTTCTACACCAGCAAGGACGGCACGCGGGTGCCGATGTTCATCTCGTCGAAGAAGGGCCTCAAGCGCAACGGCGACTCGCCGACGCTCCTCTACGGCTACGGCGGGTTCAACATCCCCATGACCCCGGCCTTCTCCGTGTCGAACCTCGTGTGGATGGAGATGGGCGGCATCTACGCCGTCGCCAACATCCGCGGCGGCGGCGAGTACGGCGAGGCCTGGCACCAGGCGGGCACCAAGCTCCGCAAGCAGAACGTCTTCGACGACTTCATCGCCGCGGGGGAGTACCTCGTCAAGGAGAAGTACACGTCGCCGAAGAAGCTCGCGATCCGGGGCGGCAGCAACGGCGGCCTGCTCATCGGCGCGTGCATCACGCAGCGACCCGACCTCTTCGGCGCGGCCCTGCCCGAGGTGGGCGTGCTCGACATGCTCCGTTTCCACAAGTTCACCATCGGCCATGCGTGGACGAGCGACTACGGCTCCTCGGAGAACGCCGACGAGTTCAAGGCCCTCGTCGCCTATTCGCCGCTGCACAACCTCAAGAAGGGCACGTGCTACCCGCCGACGATGGTGATGACCGCCGACCATGACGACCGCGTGGTGCCGGCGCACTCTTTCAAGTTCGCCGCGGCCCTGCAGGCCGCTCAGGCGAAGGAGTGCCCCAACCCCGCGCTCATCCGCATCGAGTCGCGAGCGGGCCACGGCGCAGGCAAGCCCACCGCCAAGGTGATCGAGGAGGCGGGTGACCGCTGGTCGTTCCTCGTCAGGGCCCTCGACTTCTCGCCCCACGGCTTCCCGAACTGAGGTCAGGAGCTCCCACGTTGGTCCGATCCGTCCGTGCTGCCCTGCTGGGCCTGCTCTGTCCGTTGGTCGCGTGCGTCGCGCTCGCGGCGTGCGCGTCCCCCAGGCACGGGGCGGGCTCGCTCCTCGTGATCGGCGGCGGACTCGACGACGACAACCGACCCGTCTACGAGCGGTTCGCCACGCTGGCCGCGCGAGCGGGCGAGCCGTCGATCGTCATCGCGACCGCCGCCAGCGGCGACCAGGAGGATTCGGCGAAGGGCAAGGTCGAGTCCCTCCGCACCTGGTGCCCCGGGGCGCGTGTCGAGGTGATGCGTCGCGAGACGCCGACGGCCGAGAGCGTCGCGATGATCGATCGCGCCACCGCGATCTTCTTCACCGGCGGCGACCAGAAGCGGATCACGGACCGCTACCGGTCAGGCGATCGCGACGGGCCGGAACTGGAGGCGATGCGACGGCTGCTCTCCCGCGGGGGCGTCATCGCGGGCACCAGCGCGGGCGATGCGATGATGGGCGAGGTGATGTTCCACGGCGGGCGCAGCGTGCAGGCGCTGGGCGTGCCCCGGGCGACGGTTTCGGGCACGGAGGATGACGACGCGACCCAGGGTCCCCGGATCGGCCCGGGCATGGGACTGGTGCGTTGGGTGGTGACCGACTCGCACTTCTTCGAACGCGACCGCGTGGGTCGATTGGTGGCCGCGTTGGAGGCGTCGGGGCGCCATCTGGGAGTGGGCGTGGGCGAGGATGCGGCGGTCGAGATCGACCTCGCGACAGGCGAGTTGGTTGGCGTCAGCGTGGCGGATTCGTTGCTGGTCGATGTGGGCTCGTTGAGGCGGCGGGAGGGATCGCTGGATCGGTTGGGATGCCGCGGGCTGGTGGTGAGACACGGGACCCGAGTGTCGCTGCCGTCGCTGCTCGCTGCCGCACCTCGCGTGGCCGGCGACGCGCCCGCGGTGGTTCGCGAGGTGCCCGTGGCCGAACCCGGCCAGAACCGGCAGTTGGCGTCATGGCGGCTGTTCATGCAAGCGGCCGATTCACGCGATGGCGCGGTGGCATTGACCCTCGACGGCTGGTCGCTGCGCGCGTGGGCGGCGGGGGAGGGATGGTCGTGGTTCGACGTGGTCGTGCCGAGACCGAAGTCACGTTGATGTTCTGGCCGCCGGCCCGGAGGGCCTCCCTTCGTTGAGCCGGGGTGCGCAGCGAAGCTTCGAGCAAGCCCCCCGCGGAGCCGGGCGCGAAGCCGCGTCCGCGACCACGCTCAGCGCGGTCGATGTGCCGCGTCGATGGT
>JBAXFU010000017.1:0-40450 GCA_037139735.1 Phycisphaerae bacterium | reverse complement strand
TTCCCCCGTCAGCCCGCTTCGGGCGTCCCCTGGTTGAGCCGGGGTGCGCAGCCCGGCTTTGCGGGCAAGCCCCCGGCGGGCGGCCCGACGCGTCGAGAAAATGGCAAGGTTCACCGTGCGAGCTTGGATCTCAGTTCCGACACGAGTTCGCTCGCGCCGTAGATCTTGTCGATCGCCTCGATCATGCCGCGGCTGTCGACCGCCACCGCGCGGGCCTTGGTCTGGTCGTACACCACGTCGCCCACGAGCGAATGGATGTTGCCGTCGAAGATGAGGCCGACCACCTCGCCCTTGGCGTTGACGACGGGGCTGCCGGAGTTGCCGCCGATGATGTCGGCGGTGCAGACGAAGTTGAAGGGAGTCTTGAGGTCGAGCTTCTCGCGGGCGGCGGCCCAGGCGGCCGGCAGGCGGAACTCGCCTTCGTTGCCCCGTTCGACGGCCTTGGCGAACATGCCACCCAGGTCCGTGAAGGCGGGTTCGCCGGGCACGGGCTTGATCGCGCCGTAGGAGAGCCGCAGCGTGAAGGTGGCGTCGGGATAGACGGCGTCACCGTCGACGGCGAAGCGTGCGGCCGCGATGGCGGCGTAGGCCGAGCGTTCGACGCTCTCGACCTGATCTTCATACTGCGATCGCAGCCGCCGGAGCAGCGGATCGAGCGAGGCGGCCATGGCGAGGAGCGGGTCGTTGGCGGCCTTGATGGCGGGCGTGCCGCCCTCGACGAGGGCCTTGCGGGCGGCGGGGTCCTTGAAGGTGCACGCCTTGACGAGTTCAGCCGCACGATCGGCGGGGCTCTTGCCGGCGAGCAGGGCGGCGACCGTCTCGTGCTCGGCGCCGAACTCCTCGCACAGGCGCGAGAGTTGCACCGTCAGGGCGTGAATCTCGAGTTCGTCGTGGATCGGCTCGGGCGAATAGAGCCGGAAGTAGAACTGCTCGAGGCCGGCCTGCTTGTACTCCCGGAGCCGCTCGGCATCGGGCTTCTTGAGCTCGTCGGCCAGTCGCACGACGTGCATGGCCTGGGAGAGGAGCGTCGAGCCGCGGACCAGCCCGTCGAAGACTTGCCGCTCGTGCAGGAACGCCTTGTGCGCCTGCTGCGCCGTTGCGACGCGGCCCCACGCGTCGCTCCACTTCGCGGCCATCGCGGGGTCGGCGGCGACCTTGGCCCGAAGCGCGTCCTCGGCGGCCTTCTTGGAGGCCATCAGGCGCGGATCCTGCAGTCCGGCGAGCAGACCAGTGCTCGCCTTGCGGCTGTTGGCGATGCCCATGAGGTCGTCGCGAACGACGCGGGCGTTCTCGGGGGAGCGGCCCGCGAAGGACTGGGCCTTGATCTCGCTTCGCCAGAGGTTTTGCATCCGCAGGGGCATCTCGGCGTCGCGGAGGAAGCGGAGGTGATCGTGCGTGAAGAGGCGGCGAGTGCGGCCGGGGTGCCCGAAGACGAAGACGGGCTGGCCCTCGGCCGCGCCGGCGGGGCTCCACGAGAGGTGGTGCTCGGGGCGGAGGGGCTTGCCCTGGTCGTAGATGCGGAAGAAGCAGCAGTCGAGGTTGAAGCGGGGGAACTCGAAGTTGTCGGTGTCGCCGCCGAAGAAGGCGGCCTGCTCCTCGGGGGCGAAGACCAGACGCACGTCGGTGTAGGTGCGATAGCGATAGAGGTGGTACTGCCCGCCCTGGAAGAGCGTGACGACCTCGCTCTTGAGGCCCGTGGCCTGCTTGGAGGCGGCTTCGAGTTCGCCGATGACGCGACGCCGCGCCGCGCCGGCGGCGGCCGGGTCGAGCCCCTTCGCGGCCGCCTCGACCTTGGCGGTGACGTCCTCGATCTCCCAGAGGATGTCGAGCACGAGATCGGGGCACTTGAGTTCGTCCGCGCGGGTGCGGGCGAGGAACCCGTTCTTCATGAAGTCGCGCTCGGGGGTCGAGAGCTTGGAGATCATGTCGCTGCCGACGTGGTGGTTGGTCATGACCAGGCCCTCGGCGCTGACGAGCGAGCCGCTGCCGCCGGTCGAGAAGCGGACGGCGGACTTCTGCATGCGATCGAGCCACTCGGGCGCGACGTCGACGCCGTAGGCGGACTTGATGGCGGCGACCGGAGGCTTGCTCAGGAGCCACATGCCCTCGTCGGCGGGCGCGTGCGAGGCGACGGAGGCGAGGAGGATCGAGAGGAAGGCGTTTCGCATGACGACAGCGTATGACAACGCGGCCCGGGTTCGGGAACAGGGCGGGGCGGGGCTACGATCCACATTCACGACGGAGAACCCTCGCATGCGCGTCTTCGACTCGATCCTCTCGGCCGTGGGCCGCACCCCGCTGGTCAAGCTGCAGAAGGTGGTGCCCCCGGGCTGCGCCACCGTGCTCGTCAAGTGCGAGTACATGAACCCCACGGGCTCCATCAAGGACCGCATGGCGGTGCACGTGCTCAACGAGAGCGAACGCCAGGGGCTCATCAAGCCCGGCGCGACCATCGTCGAGAACACCAGCGGCAACACGGGCCAGGGCGTCGCGATGTGGGCCGCCGTCAAGGGCTACCGCTGCGTCTTCACCATGCCCGACAAGATGAGCATGGAGAAGGTCAACATGCTCAAGGCCTTCGGCGCCGAGGTGGTCATCACCCCCACCGACGTCCCAGGCGACAGCCCCCAGCACTACGTCGAGACCGCCAAGCGCATCGCCCGCGAGACGCCCAACGGCTTCTACGTCAACCAGTATCACAACCCCCTCAACATCGAGGCCCACGAACGCTCCACCGGCCCCGAGATCTGGGACGACACAGACGGGAAGTTCGACATGTTCATCGCCGGCGCGGGCACCGGTGGCACCCTCTCGGGCGTCGGCCGCTTCCTCAAGAAGAAGGCCCCCCACATCCGCGTCGTGGGCGTCGACCCTATCGGCAGCGTCCACTACCACTACTTCTACACCAAGACGATGCCCACCCCGCACGTCTACAAGGTCGAGGGCGTCGGCGAGGACATCCTCTGCCAAGCCATGGACTTCTCCGTCGTCGACGAGTTCCACCAGGTCAACGACAAGGAATCCTTCGCCATGGCCCGTCGCCTCGTGCGCGAGGAAGGCCTCTTCTGCGGCGGCTCCTCGGGCAGCAACGTCCACGTGGCGGTCAAGCTCGCCCAGAAGCTCGGCCCCGGCAAGACCATTGTCACCGTGCTCTGCGACTCGGCCACCCGCTACACCACCAAGTTCCTCAACGACCAGTGGATGAAGGACCACGGCCTCCTGGGCTCCGATCGCGACCTGGGCCTCGTCGAGGATGTGCTGGCCGCCATGGCCCACCGCCCCGTCGTCACCGCCTCGGCGGCCACCACCGTCTCGCAGGTCATCGACATCTTCAAGGGCAAGGGCATCTCGCAGGTGCCCATCGTCGACGAGAAGGGCAACCCCGTCGCCATGGTGCACGAGGTGGACGTCCTGCGTGGCCTGCAATCAGGCACCGTCAACCCCGGCAGCTCCGTCAAGACCATCAGCCACCCCGTCGGCGGCCTCATTTATCCCAAGGCCCGCATCGAGGAACTCTTCCGCATCTTCGAGACCGATCAGGTGGGCGTCGTCGTCGACAACGGCAAGATCGCCGGCATCGTCAGCAAGATCGACGTCCTCGAGTTCATGAGCAAGCAGCGGGCCTGAGCCCCCACCGGAGAACGGAATCAGCATGGCCACCAGCAACGCGCCGCACCGCTTCGGCACCAACGCCATCCACGCGGGCCAGTCGCCCGATCCCTCCACCGGCGCGATCATGACGCCGGTCTACCTCACCAGCACCTACGTGCAGAAGTCCCCCGGCGTCGTCATCGACGATTACGACTACGCCCGCAGCAAGAACCCCACCCGCACCGCGCTCGAGTCGTGCCTGGCGTCCCTCGAAGGCGCGACCCACGCCTTCACCTTCTCCAGCGGTCTGGCCGCCATGGACTGCCTGCTGCACCTGCTGCGGGCGGGCGACCATGTGCTCCTCTCCGACGACGTCTACGGCGGCACCTTCCGCCAACTCGACAAGGTCTTCCGCCACCTGGGCCTCTCGTGCACCCGCGTCGACATGACCGACCTGGCCGCCGTCGCCGAGGCCGTGCGCGAGAACACCCGCATGATCTGGCTCGAGACGCCGAGCAACCCCATGCTCAAGGTCATCGACATCAAGGGCGTCAGGGCCATCTGCAACGCCGCGGCGAAGATCACCCGCGCCCCCTCGGGCGTGGCCGACAAGACACTCGGCCCCTTGGGCACCGGCATCAAGGGCCCCGTCCTCGTCGTCGACAACACCTTCGCCAGCCCCTGGCTCCAGAACCCCCTCCGCCACGGCGCGCACATGGTGATGCACTCGTGCACCAAGTACGTCGGCGGGCACTCCGACCTCGTCGCCGGCGCGGTGATGACCGCCGACAAGGATCTCGCCGCCCGCCTCAAGTTCACGCAGAACGCCGTGGGCGCCGTCCCCTCCGCGATGGACTGCTTCCTCATGCTCCGCAGTCTCAAGACGCTGCACGTGCGCATGGAGCGCCACTGCGAGAACGCCATGGTCGTCGCCAAGTGGCTCGACAAGCACCCCAAGGTCGCCAAGGTCATCTACCCCGGCCTCAAGAGTCACCCGCAGCACGCGCTGGCGAAAAAGCAGATGCGGGCCTTCGGCGGCATGATCAGCGTCGTCATCAAGGGCGGCCTCAAGTCCTCCCGTCGCATGCTCGAACGCGTCGAACTCTTCTCCCTCGCCGAATCCCTCGGCGGCGTCGAGTCGCTCATCGAGCACCCCGCCATCATGACCCACGCGAGCATCCCCGCCGCGGCCCGCGCGGCGCTGGGCATCGACGACGGCCTCGTGCGACTGAGCGTCGGCATCGAGGACGTGAAGGACCTCATCGCCGATCTCGATCGCGCGATGAAGTGACCGGCACGCGCGACGATCTCGGTGCCCGCGACGCCCAACGCGATCGATCGCGAATCATGCGCGTTGGCGCCGCCGCCCTTCGCCTCCGTGGGCGTGCCCGACGACTCGCCGCGCCGCACGGCTACGGCTGGTGCGCCCTGGCGGGCGATTCGATCAATGTCCGTGCGAGTGCTTCTTGCCGCCGCCCGCGTAGAGCTCGTCGATGGCCTTCACCACCGCCTGCGGCGTGAGGCACTCGAGGAGTTCCTCGTTCATCAGCGCCACCGGAGCGGTGCCGCAGGACCCAAGGCACTCGAGCTCGATGAGCGTGAACATGCCATCGTCGGTGGTCTCGCCCACGTCGATGCCAAGGCGGTCCTTGACGGCCTGCGTGATGGCCTCGTGCCCGCAGAACTCGCACGCGATGCTGCGGCAGACCGAGATCAGGTGCTTGCCCTTGGGCTTGAGCCAGTATTCCTCGTAGAAGCTCGCCGTGTCGATCACTTCCGACGGAGGCAGCGACAGGAACTCGGCCACTTCCAGCATCGCCTGATGGGGCACCCACCCGTACTCGTGCTGCACCATGTGCAGCGTCGGCAAGAGCGCGGCATGCTTGGTCTCGTACCGGGGGAGGTACGTCCGGGTCAGCTCGTCCTTCATCGCCGCCGTGAGATACGGCTCGGGACGCTTCTCGACCTTCATCGTCGCGGAGGGTTTGGTGATCCAGGCCATGGGCTGAACGGTAGGTGTCAGCCCCCCGCTTGTCGGCCCACCCATCCCACTCCCCATGCCCCCCCCGAACCGGTTGGGGCCCACACCCATTCATGTATTATCGGACTCGTGTTTGGTTGGCATGCCGATGGAAGATCCATGGTGCAGAAGCTGAGCAAGCAGTTCACGACGACCCTCCGGTACACCGACAGGACGGGCAAGGCGAACTACATCGCCTCGAAGTACGCCCCGCTGCTGACGGCGAGCGTGCTCGATGTCGGCTGCGACCGCAAGCAGCTGCAAGCCGCGTTGCCGGCGAGCGTGGCGTACACGGGCATCGACATCGCCGATTCGGCCGACGTGGTGACCGACCTCGAATGGGGGACGCTGCCGGTCGACGACCGGAGCGTCGAGACGGTGGTGGCGGCCGACGTGCTCGAGCATGTCGACTCGATGCACGCGCTCTTCGACGAGCTGTGCCGCGTGGCCGACAAGCACATCATCGTCTCGCTGCCCAACCCGTTCCGCAACTTCATCTGCGAGTTGGCCCGCCGCGGGGGTGACGCCTTCAAGTACTACGGCATCGGCGAGGAGAAGCCCGTCGACCGGCACAAGTGGTTCTTCGGGGCCGAGGACGCCAAGCGGTTCCTCGAGGCCCGCTGCGAACGCAACGGCTTCACGGTCGAGCAACTCGACGCGGAGGAGATGGGCTTCCCCGAGGAGGTCCGCAAGGCCCTGCCGGGGCTGGCTCCCACCTTCCAACTGGCCGCGGGAACGATCTGGTGTTGCGCCACGCGTCGCGAGCCCTGAATCCGCGAGCACCCGACGCGCGTACAACCGGTGGTGGACGAACGCACGATCCTCTGCGAATCCTGCGGGTACGACCTGACGGGCCTTGAGCCCTCGGGCACGTGCCCGGAGTGCAGTCGCCCCGTGGGCCTCTCGCTGCCCGAGAGCCGTCCCGGCTCGGCGTGGCAGCAACGCCCGGGCTTGGCCTCCTGGTGGCGAACCAACGCGACCGTGGTCTTCGCCCCACGCCTGACGATGGGGCGATTGCGGCTCGAATCCTCCGGCTGCACGCTGCTGGCGACCCTCAACTGTCTCGTGGCGGCTGCCATCCTCGTCTCGCCGTGGCTGGGCACTCCCGCGGGCGACCCCGCCCGGGCGGTCCGCGGCGCCAGCGACGCGCAGGTGGCCTTCACGTACCTGTGGGTCTTCGCGGCCCAAACGGCGGCGGTGGGCGCCGTCCTGCTCTTCCTGACATGGTGCGAGTATGCGGGCGTGCGGTTCATCGCCGCCCGCCGGGGTTGGCGGCTGACGCGGGCGGGGGCCTGGCAGGTCTGCTGCCACGCGACGGTCGGGTGGCTGGCCCTGACGCTCGCGCCGCTGGCGGGGCTGGCGATCCTGCACGTGCTCACGTCGGTGCTGCGCCTGCCGCTCGGGGGCGCCATCGACCTGCGACGCTTCGGCCTGCCCTCGACGACGTGGAGCGAGGTGCTGACCATCGCCATCCCGGC
Source organism: Phycisphaerae bacterium (assembly GCA_037139735.1). Taxonomy (GTDB): domain Bacteria; phylum Planctomycetota; class Phycisphaerae; order Phycisphaerales; family UBA1924; genus UBA2402. The sequence continues at coordinate 33,361 of JBAXFU010000017.1, read as the reverse complement.
GGTCCTGAGCCTGGTCGGGCTCTTCCTGTACGAGCTGCTGGTGCATCTGGGCGTTCGCGGCAATCGGTACGCCGCCCGGCTCTGACCGGTCGTACACTCGGCCGGTCGAGTCCGACCACAGGACGAAGGAATCGTCCGTGCGAACCAGATGCATGCCCGGCCAAGGAGGGCTCCTTGCTCTATCTGCTTCATGACCTGATCCGCGGCTGGCTGGTCGAGCACGACCTGTACCGCTTCACGCAGGTGCTCGACCGCATCGAGTTCCGCGCCCTCTCCGCCGCGGGCATCGCCTTCGCCATCGTGCTGCTGCTCGGGCCGCGAACCATCGGCTGGTTGACGCGCAAGAAGATCGGCGACGCGGGACTCTCCGACGCGGCATGCCTCGCGCAGCACGCGGCCAGCAAGGCCAACGTGCCGTCGATGGGCGGCATCCTGATCGTGGGCGCGATCTGCGGCAGCGTGCTGCTGGTGGCGGACATCTCGCGGTTCTACGTGATCGCCGGGCTCCTGGTGTCCCTGTGGCTCGCGGCGGTGGGCGGTGCGGACGACTATCTCAAGCTGACGGCCAAGCGTCGCGGCACCGGCAGCCGCCAGGGCCTGTACGCCTGGGAAAAACTCGTCTTTCAGTTGGGCGTGGGCGTGCTGGTGGGCTGGTTCGCGTTCCACCAGGGAACGGTGACCGATCCCGCCCCGGGCGGAACCAAGGTCGGCTCGGCGGCGGCGACCGATGTCGCGGCGGCCGCCACCGAGGTTCGCGAGACCAACGATCCTGAACCCGCGCCATCGCCGACCGAACCGGGCGACGTGCGCCACGTGCTCAACCTGCCCTTCCAGCGGACGTACGAACCGGGCGGCCAGTCGCTCAACCCGAACCTGATCTTCCTGGGCATGCCCATCTTCATCGTCTTCGCCACGCTGATGGTGGCGGGCATGAGCAACGCGGTGAACATCACCGACGGGCTCGACGGACTGGCCACGGGCGTCTCGGTCGCGGTCTCGATCGGCGCGTTCGTGCTCTGCCTCATCGCCGGCAACCAGGCCTGGGCGCAGGGGCTCTTGCTGCCGTACATCCCCGAGGCCAACGAACTGGCCGTGCTGGCCGGCGCCACCGCCGGCTCCTGCCTGGGCTTCCTGTGGTGGAACTGCTCGCCCGCGGCCGTCTTCATGGGCGACACCGGCGCGCTCGCCTTGGGCGGCATCCTGGGCTACATCGCCGTCATCATCCGGCAGGAGTTCGTCATCGTCCTGATGAGCGGCATCTTCATCATCGAGGTCGGGAGCAGCTTCCTGCAGACCACCTTCTACAAGCTCACCAAGGGCAAGCGCATCTTCAAGGTCGCGCCGTACCACCACAACCTGCACCTCTCGGGCTGGCCCGAGCCCAAGATCGTCGTGCGGTTCTGGATCGTCTCGGTGGTCCTGGTGGTGCTCGGGATCACCACGCTCAAGATGCGTTGACGACGCGGCGGCTCACTTCACCAGGACCCGGCGAAGCACGACGCGATCCATGATCGGGCCGTTGTCGCCGGCCTCGAGACGCACCGTCCACTCCAGATCGGACCCGCCGGGAAGTTCGAGGTTGAAGGCGGCCTCGGGCGTCGACTCGTTGAGGCGTTGCCGCCAGAGCGGACGAACGCGACCCGAAGCGACGGCCTCGATCGCGACCTCGCAATCGCCCCAGAGCCGCGCCGACACCGGAAGCTCGACCGTGCCCGCGATCCGCGTGGCGCCGGGCAACGACCACGTGACGGTCATCGGTCCGGGCAACTCGATGTCGGCCGCGCCGAGCAGCGCGAGGGACGAATCCCCCGTCACCGGCGGCGGCATCCACGGCCGATCGGCGTCGCCGGGCTTCACGCGCGCCTTCGCCGCCGAGAGCGTCTTGAGCAACGAGGCGTCGACGACGACGGCTCGCACCTCGCCGGGTTCAACGGCGATGGGCGGGCCTTCGGCGGCCTCAAGCGAGAGCTCGCCGCGGCCGTCCTGCCCCAGCGTCAAGGCCTTGACGCGGCACGCCGCTCCGCTGGCCAGCCAGACCCATGTGCCTTGCGCGGGCTTGGTCGCATTGGCCATGGCCGCCGCCGCGACGCGGCTCGACTCGATGGTGGTCGGCTTGCCGTCGACCTCGATGGTGAAGACGGGCCCCACCGACGCGAGGAACCCCTGGACGCGGTCGCCGTTGGTCAACTGGAGGACGTCGCTCTTGCCGTCCGTCGAGGGCGGCTTGCCGGGCCGAAGCTGCAACGCGGAGACTCGCTCGAGCGGAAAGGCCAGGAGCCCCCCCACGCGGCTGGCCCACCGCACGCGATCGGCTCCGGCGGGCTCCGACGAGAGCAGGCCGGGGAACACCTGACCATCGACCAGCCGCACGACGCCCTGGGGCACCTCGTCGATGAGCGAGACGTCTCGCCACGCCTCGATGGCCGCGCGGGCCGCATCCTCCGAATGAGGGACGGGCGGCATAACGACGGCGAGGACGTCCGACGTCGGCGTGGAGGCGACGATGCCGCCGGGCCCGACGATCGAGACCCGCGTGGCATCGAGGGCGTGGAGGCGACCGGTCTTCGTGGAAAGGTCCTGCAGGACGAGCGTGCGGATGAACGCCTCGGGCCGCTTGGGCGGCGTCTCGCCCGTCGTCGCCGGAGCGAGCGACGCGAGCACCACGAGGGCGATGGGCAGGGCGAGGGGCATCACTTCTGGAAGATCGGCAAATACCGCTTGGGCATTTGCAGGATGATGAGGGCCATGGCGGTGCCGTACTCCTCGCCCGCGGAGGAATCCTCCCACTTGCCGTTGGCGTCCTGCGTCTGGAGCAGGAGCGAGCGGATGGCGGGCCACCAGACGGCCCAGTGCTCGCCGCCCGCGAGGAACATGGCCTGCACCGCGTAATAGTGCCCGTAGAAGAAGTGGATGGCCTGGTTCTCGTTCTTGCCCGGCATGGCGTTGGCGTTGAGGTACGAGAGGCCCCGGTCGATCGCTTGATCCTCGTAGATGCCGGCGTAGTAGAGGCACGCGACGCCCGCAGCGGACCTGGGCCACGCGCTGGGGCCGGTGATCATCTGGTACCGGAAGCCCCCGTCGGGATTCTGGAGCGTGCGGGCGTACTGCACCGCGCGGTCGATCACCTTCTTCGAGACGTCGAGCCCCGCGTTGCGGGCCGACCGGAGCGCCATGATCTGGCAGATGGTCACCGACACGTCGGCGTCGGCCGCCACGGGGTTGTACCGCCAGCCTCCTTCGTCGTTCTGCGTGCGCTCGATGAGTTGCACGGCCTTGAGCAGCGCGCGGTAGAGTCGATCGGCCTGCGCCGTCTCGCCCCCACCCTGCGTCATGCCGTACACCTCGCCCAGAAAGAGCGTGGCGAACCCGTGCCCGTACATCGGGTTGCTCGCGTTGGGCGTCGCGACCAGGCCGCTCTCCGAGCAGTTCGCCAGGACATAGTCGAGCCCCTTGCCCACCACCTCGCCGTACGAGCCGCGGCCGGGGAGGTTGCCGTCGGCCATGAAGGCCAGGCACGCCAGGCTCGTGACCGCCACGTTGCGCCCGAACTGGCTGCCGCCGAAGGAGCCGTCGGGATTCTGCTCGCGCGCCAGCGCGGACAGACCGCGCGCCACGGCGGCATCGACCGCCGCCGTCATCTCCTGCTGCAGCGGGTTGTTCGCCGCCGACGGCGCCATGGTCGCCGGACGCGGCTGCTCGGGCGGCTCGGCGACCGCCGCACAGGTCGAGACGGCCGCGGCGACCAGGGCGCGGATGATCACTTGGCGCCTCCGGGCTGTTCCGCCAGGCGCTTGTAGTACTCGCGCGTCAGCGACTCCCACTTCGCGCTGGTCACGTCGCCCGACCCCTGCAAGAGCGCGTCGCGCAAACGGGCCGGCAGGTTGCCCCACGCCGCGCCCGCGCCCGGGGGCGCGTTCACGCGGCCTCCCTGCTGCGACCCCTGCCCGCCGGTGGGCTCGCCGCCCTGCTGCTGGGCCGAGGCCTGCTGCTGCTGTTGCTGCTGGCTCGACTGCTGTTGCTGCTGTTGCTGTTGTTGCTGGTCCTGCTTCTGCCGACGCTTTTGCTTCTGCTGCTGTTGCTGCGAGCGGGCCATGTCGATCAGCTTGTCGATCTTGGCGAGGGCCTGCTCCTGCATGCGCTGCGTGTCGATGCCCGCGTCCTTCGACTCGCCCAGTCGCTTGGCCGTGTCGTCCATCAACTTCACGGCCTGGGCGAAGGCGTCGTCGAGTTCCTCGAGCGAGAGCTTGCGTTCGAGCTCGGCCTTCGCCGCGTCCTTGCTCGCCTCGTCGCCGGGCCCCTTGGGCTCGGGCGTGATGCCGAGCAGTTCGTCGAGCGTGGGCTCCGCGGCGGGCTTGGGAGCCGCGGGCTTGGGCGGCTCCTGCGCGGGCGGGGTCGCCGCGGGCTGCGCCGGGGCGAGTCCCGCGAGCCACGCGCACGCGCCCGCGGCCAACGCCTTGAAGGTCCTGCTCGGCCTGCGGCTCATGGCTGCTCCTTCGCGGGCTTCTCGCCCTCCTCGTTCTCGTCCTTGAGCTTGTCGAGCAAGGCCTGGCCGAACTTCGCCAGTTCGGCCTGCAGCGTCGCCACCGACTCGAGATCATCGCGGCCGTCCGAGACCACCCGCGTGCGCTCGGCCGCCTCGGCCTGCATCGCCCGCAGCAGCTTCAGCTCGGCGATGGGCGGGATCATGGGCTGCTTCTGTCCTTCGCCCTCGCCTCCCATCCCGCCGCCGCCGCCACCCTCGTCATCCTTGAACTCGTCCCGCTGCTTCTTCGCCTCGTCGAGCGCGGCGACCAGGCCCTGCAGGATCCTCGTCGCCGTCGCCACGTCGCGGACCGTCGATTCGGGGGTCTCGCCCGACTCGAGCGAACGCCCCGCGCTCCCCGCCGCGGCGTCGTACCGCCGGTGCGCGAAGTCGAAGATCGCCGCGTCTCCCAGCCCCTCGGTGCCCGATCGCACCTGCGACATCCGCTCCTTGAGCTCGAGCTGCTTGGCCCCCAGCGCCCTCGCGGCCGCGCGGCGACGGCGATCGAGCTCCTGCCCCACCATCGGCTGCACGTCGGCGGCCACCGCCAGCTGCACCTCGAGCATCTGGGCGTACGCCTTGCGCAACTCGTCGCGGCGGCGATCCTCCTCCCGCTCCTCGGCCGCATGGTCGAGCCGCTCGGCCTCCGCCAGGGCGTCCTTGAGTCGAGCCAGACTCGTGCGTTCCGAGGCGTCCGCGCCGGGCTGATCCGCCGGCGCGGCGCGAAGGGCGGCGATGGCGGCGGTTTGCGATTCGGTCGCCGCGCCCAGCAGCGTCACGAGCCGCTCGCCCCCCTTGACCTGCGAACGGACGGTCTGCTGCACGCCCAGCGTGTTCTGGTGCAGGACGATCATGCCCTGGTCGAGCCCCTGCGCCTTGCCGCGACCGGCCATCACGTCGGCCAGCGCGCCAAGGTGAGCCTGCTGCGCCTCGATGAGCGTGCGGATCGACTGCTGCACGTCGGCCAGCACGCGGCGCAACGCCTCGTCCTTGCGCTGCTGGGTCTTGTCCAGCTCCTGCAGCATCGACTCGAGCGTCTCGGCGGCCTCTTCCTGACGCTGCTGCGCCTCGCCCGTGCGGTTGGCGGCGATCTGCTCCGAGGCCTCCTCCTGTCGCCGCGAGAGCTGCGACGACCGCGCCTTGTCCGCCGCCGCCTGCATCGCCTGTGACTGCGCCTTGTCGGTCGACTCCATCCGCGTCGCCCGCTCCTGCGCGGTGTTCACGAGCGACTGCGACTTGCCCGAGAGCTCCTTCTGCTCCGCGGCGAGCTTCTCGAGCTCGGCCCGCTGCTGGGGCGTCAACTCCGACGCCGCCTTCCCCTGCATCGAGCGTGCGCTCGTTGCCGTGCGCGAGGCGAGCTGACGCTGTTCGGTCAAGAGCTTCTCGATCGACCGTCGCACCGCCCAGTCGTCTTCCCCCCGGTCGAGCATGCCCGCCAGTTCCGACAGCGCGTTCTCGACGCCCCGCTGCGCCGACGAGAGTTGCTCGGCCGCGGCCTTGGCCGCCGGATCCTCCGGCGAGGCCTGCTGCGACAGTCGATCGAGCGCGTCGGAGGCCTTGTCGCCCTCCGCCTTGGCCTGGCCCGCCAACTCCGCCGCGTCGCGCAGCACGCCCGAGAGCGCCTCGTCCTTCAGCTGGTTGCGCTTGGCACGCCCCTGCAGACGCGACACCACGTCCTTCATCGGCCCCAGCCGTTCGCCCAGGGCCTGCTGGGCCGCCAGCTGCGATTCGGCCTCCTTGACCGACCCCGCGGCGGCCTCGCGCCTGGCCGACAGCCGCGACTGGTCCGCCTCGGCCCGCTTGGCCGCCTCGCGAAGGCCCGCCAGTTCCGCCCGCACCTGCTCGATCAGTTCCGTCTCGCCGATGATGCGCAGCCGCCGCCGCGGCGAAAGCACCGGCTGACCCCCGGTGCCGCCGCCGGAAGCCAACAGCAAGTCTCGCACCGCGGCCTGCAGCCAGATCTCGTCGCCGGCCGCCAGCCCAAGCGACGCCAACGCAAGCGTGGCCGTCGCCGACCGGACGTCGGTGATGGGCTCACCCGGCTGGGCGTCCGCACGGGCGATCACCTCGGCCGGCCCGGCCGCCTCGGGCACCGCCCCGGGAGAACGCCCCTCGGCCGGCCCGAGCTTGGCGACCTGACGCACCACCTCCACGCCCGCCACGGCCACGTCGTCGCGGCCTTCGCCGGTGACGTCGAGCACCGCCGTCGCCAGCACGGCCTCGTCCTGCGCCGGATCGATGATCGCCGCCGCCGGCGGGCGATCCTGCGTCACTTCGAGCTTGAAGGCCGCATCGTCGGATCCCGTGATGCCGTGCTCGTCGCGAAGCATCGGCACGACGCGAAGCGGCGCCGACGCCGTGAACGAAAGCTCCCACGAGGCGCCGCCGGCTCGGAACGCCAGATCCGCCGCCTCCTCGAGGCCCGGCAGCATGTCCCGCACGAAGTGGCGGACTTCCGCCGCGTCGGCCCCGAGCGCCGGCGCGGGCAGGTCCTTGTTGAACTCGATCAGCAGCGTCACCTTCGAGCCCGCCAGCACCGGACCGATCACCCCGCGCGACGGTCCCGACGGCAGGGCGTCCGCCTCGCCCGCCACCCACTCCGACGCACGCGCCGCCGAACCCGCCGCCGAACCCGCTGCCAAACCCGCTGCCCGCATCAACGCGGCGGCATACGCCGGCGGCTGCACCACCGCGGTGGCCGTGCGAATCGCCGGCGCCGGCACCACCAGCACCTCGCCCGTCGCCGAGCGGTCGTCGGAGGTCTCGAACCAGTACTCGAGCGTCACGTCGCCGCCCGCCTCCACCCCCGCCACCTGCATGGCGTCGGGATCCAGCAATCGCTCGAAGAGTTCTCCCTCCAGCGGCGTGCCCTCGTTGGCCTTGCGGCCCTGCGCCGTCATCGGCGCCTTGCGAATCTCGCTCTGGCGGCCGGAGGCGATCACGCGGTAGCAGAGCATCACGCTCGTGCGACCCGGCGGTCGATCGGTCGCCGTCAACGACGCCCGCACCGGCAACGCAACGCCCAGCGGAAAGGCGTACGGCATGTCCGCCAGCGCCACGCCCGTGCGCTTGGGCCATGAGGCCTCCGTCCACGGCGTCAGCGTTCGTGCCAGTCCGATGCGGGCGTGGGTGGGGAAGATCGCCAGGCATGCCGCCGCGGGAATCGCGGCCAGCAGCACCATCAGCAACGCTCGCCCCAACCCCGAGAGATCAAAGAGGCGAACCTTCGAGGCCGCCTGCCGGTACCGCTCCGCCGCGTCCTGCTGCACGCGGGCGACCATCGCCGCCCCCGCGGGCGTCATCGTCGCGTCGGGACGCTCGTGAAGCCGCGCGAAGTCGACGCCCGTCGCCAGCACGCCCCGCAGTTCGGGCGCGGCGCTCGCGGCGGCTCGTTCCACCCGCAGGGCCACGTCCGTCAGCGACGGCGCAAAGGTCGCCGCCGGCGCGAGCCGGACCCGCAGCAGCAGCAACCCTCCGATCATCCCGGCGGCCAGATGAAACTGACGCAGCGGCGACGGGAACCGCAACAGGTAGTCGAGGGCGGCCATCACGATCGTCGCGCCCAGCAACAACGCCAGAATCGCCAACGTCCGCTGCGACACCAGGAGCAGCCTCGCCCTGGCGCGAATGGCCGCCAACGCGGCCACCACGCGACCGATGGCCTCGCCTGCCCGCGTCGACGTGTCCCGATCCGCCTGCGACACTCGGTTCCTTTCGCGGCAAGCCGAAGCATCCTCCGCTCCGGGCCCGCCCCCGCGACCAACAGATATCGACCACCTTCAACCCACGAATGTATACGTACGCGGACCCCGACCCGAACCTCCCTACCGACCCCTATGGCATCCCGCCAACCGCATGATTCTTGATTATGGGACCTGAGATGAATGGAACGGGAGGGGCAGGCGGGGGTCCCTTTGACGACAGGCGGATCAGGCCGACCGCACGAACGGGGGATTCGCGGCGGCGGCGGGCAAGGTGCCGAGTCAACCTGCCGATGCCCGATTGTTCACAGGACGCCTCCCATGGCCCCAACGCAAGAACAGACCACGTGCGGCAGGCATGCCGCGTGCCTCGGGCTCAAGGCCCTCGTGCTGCTCGCCGCCACCGGCGTGCTGGCGGGCGGCTGCTCCGTGTCGAACGGGCCGCGCGAGCGGTATCTGGCGGCACGCTCGATCGTGGTGGAGCCTCGAGCGAGCGACGGGGCCCTCACCTACAGCGCATGGCCCGTGCCGCTGCAGCCGACGGTGGCGAGCGCGACGCCGACGCAGTGACCCCGGCGGACACGCCCCGTCGCCGCGAACCGATCCTTCCCAAACCCCGGTTGCCCTTCAGGGCGACGCACGCCTGTGGGTGTTCAGCGGCCCTTGCCGTCGCCCTCGGCGACCTTGTCGCTCTTGGCGATGGGCTTCCACTCGGGCTCGGCGAAGAGGATGAAGGTGCGGGTGCCGCGGAGGACGAGGAAGGTGACCTTGGCGGGCTGGTCCTTGGCGATGGCGTCCAAGGCCTTGCGGTAGCCGGGGATGTCGGCGATCTCGACGTCGTTGATGCGCTGGATGAGGTCGCCGGGCCCCATGCCCGCCAGACCCGCCCACCCGGCCTGCTCGACGTTCTCGACGATGACGCCGGCGATGTCGTCGCTCCAGCGGGCCTCGTCGCGGTCGAAGAAGGTGAGCTCGCGGACGGTCAACTCGAAGTCCTTGTTGGTGTCCTTGATCGCCTCCTCGCGCGTGATGCGGGTGCGCTCGGTGGCGACTTCGACCTCGACGGGCTTGGCGTCGCGCAGGACGCCGAGCTTGGCCGCCACGCCCGTGGGGAGCGTCCGCACCTTGCGGCTGAAGGCGCCGGCTTCCTGCATCGTGCGCGGGCCGATCCGCTCGCCGTTGACGGCCACGATCACGTCGCCGACCTTGAGGTCGCTCTTGGCGGCCTCGGTGCCGGGGTAGATGCGCGTGATGCGGAAACCCGTGTCCTTGGGTTCGCCGAGCTTGGCCGCCAACTCGCGGAGCACGGGCTGGGTCGCCACGCCGATCCAGCTCTTGGGCACCTCTCGCGGCGGATCCTCCTTCTTGTCGGGCCGGGGCTTGACGATGGTGAGCAGGTTCTTGCCCTGCCGATCGAACCCCACCAGCACGTGCTCGGGGATCGGGTCGGAGGTCATGATCCGCTTGTACGCCTCGATCAGGTCCTTCATCGAGTCGATCGCCGCGCCGTCGACGCTGCGGATGATGTCGCCGGGCTGGAACTGGGGCTCGGCCGTCTCCGAGGGGCTGCCGCCGCGGATGCCCAGCACGAACGCGCCCTTCATGTCGGGCAACTGCAGGTCGCGGGCGAGCTTCTCGGTGATCTCGCGGGCCGACAGGCCCCACAGGCGAAGCGCCGTCTCGTCGCCGGTCTCCTTGAGGAGTTTCTCGGTGACGATCGAGGCATCTCGCGTCTCGGCGCCGCGCCGATAGCCCATGCGGATCGCCGTGCCCACCGGCATGTCGGCGATGCGGCGGGTGAAGAGCGGCACCTCCTCGGGGAACCGCACCGTGATCGGCTGACCGTCGAGCGAGACGACCAGGTCGCCGGCCTTGAGGCCCGCCCGATCCGCCGCGCTGCCCTTGAGCACGCTGTTGACGATCACGCCCTCGGCATAGTCGCTCCGCTTGATGGCCTTGAAGGCCACGCCGATGGCGCTCCGAACGACCTCGCCCTTGGCCACCAGCGAGTCGTAGACGGGTTGCGCGAGCGACTGCGGGATCGCCAGCGCGATCCCCGACGAGCCGACCTTCATCGCGTTGACGCCCACCACGCGGCCCTCGAGATCCACCAAGGGCCCGCCGGAGTTGCCGGGGTTGATCGCCGCGTCGTGCTGGATCCACTTGGTGAACAGGCCCGTGCGACCTCGCTCGAAGGCCATCTCCTCGACGTCGTCGCCGCCGTCGACGGTGAAGACCCGCTCGGTGTTGCTCACGATGCCCAGCGTGACGGACCGCGACAGGGCCAGGGGCGAGCCCATCGCCATCACCGTGTCGCCCACCACCAGCCGGTTCGAATCGCCGAAGGCCGCCACGGGAAGCTTCTCGCCCGGCGCGAGCTTCGAGGTGTCGATCCGGATGACCGCCAGGTCCGTCAGCGGGTCCTCGCCCACCAGCGTCGCCGGCAGTTCACGCTTGTCGGCGAGCGTGACGCGGAACTTGCGGCCGTCGTTGACCACGTGCTGGTTGGTCAGCACGTACCCGTCCTGGCTGAGGATCGTGCCGCTGCCGGTGGAGCCGCCCTTGGTCTCCTTGCCGCCCCAGTACGAGACGGTGATGACGCTGATGTTCACCAGCGCGGGATAGACGCGATCGCGGGCCTTGGCGACCATGTCGCGCATCTCCTCGCGGAGCCGTTCGGGCGATGCCGCACGGGGCTGGGTGCACGAGACCGCCGAGAGGAGCGACAGGACGCAGACCGACGCCGACAGGAATCGCTTCATGGGCGCAGCGTAGGGCCGCTCGGCCGCGGCGCGAGGGGCCTTGCGCGTCACATCGGCGCGTCGTAGACGTGCAGCGCGTCGATGGTGTGCGGGCCCGTCTCGTCGCACACCGCGAGCTTGCCCCCGGGGAAGAGCGTCGCCGCCCCGTACGCCCCGTCCTTGCGGAGCGCGTAGAACTTGAGGTCGAAGTTCACCCGGCCGTCAGGGCCCTTGAGTCGTTTCTCCTTGGAGTTGGCCACGACGCGCTTGGCGGCTTCGAGGCAGGCCGCCGCGGGATCCGTCCCCCGTCGCATCAACTCCACGATCAGGAAGGCCGACAGGTTGGCGAGGTTCGACTCCCCCCGGCCGGTGCTCCCGGCGCACCCCACCGCGTTGTCGCAGTAGTTGCCCGCGCCCACGATGGGCGAATCGCCCACTCGCCCGGGGATCTTCCAGCTCAGCCCGCTCGTGCTCGTGCAACTCGACACGTCGCCGGCCTTGGTCAGCACCGAGCAGTGCACCGTGCCCGTGTGATGCTGCACCGGCCCCGACGCCCGCGCCGCCGCGGCCGCCTTCGCGGGTTCGGCGAAGGTCTTGCCCGCCGGCGCGTCCCGCTCGTCGTCGTTCAGGCGGTCGTCGTCCTTGCTCATGTTCTCCCGCCACTTGAGCCACTCGAGCCGGCTCGCCTCCGTGAGCAGATTCTCCTCGACAAAGCCCATCTGCCGGGCGAACCTGAGGGCCCCTTCGCCCACCAGCAGGCAGTGGTCGGTCCGGCGGAGCACGTCGAGGGCCACCATGGCCGGGTTTCGGATGCCCCGCAGCGACGCCACCGACCCGCACTTGTGCGTCGGTCCGTGCATCACCGAGGCGTCGAGCTCCACCACGCCCTCCTCGTTGGGAAGCCCGCCCAGGCCCACCGACGTGTCGCTCGGGTCGTCCTCGACGATCCGCACCCCCTGCACCACGCAGTCCGCCGGGTCGTACCCCTCCTGCATCAACTGGTACGCCCGTTCCGCGGCGCGAAGCCCGTTGAGCGAGGCGATCGCCGCGGGACCCCGGTGCGAATCGCCCACGCCGGTGGGCTCGTGACGCAACCCGCCGCCCGCGGCCGGGACCAGGATCGCGACGGGAGGAACGGCCAGGAACGCGCGACGGGTGATCTGTGCCATGGCTTAGGTATAGGCCTCCGAGTCGGGCGCGGTCGGTGGCGAGGCGGCGCCCTCGGCGGGCGCGGGCTCGATGTGGATCAGCACGTCCCGCACGGCGGGCACGCGAGCCCGGACCGCGTCCTTCACGGCGTGGGCCAGGGTGTGGGCGTCGCGAACGTTCATCGCGCCGTCGACCCAGATGTGCATGTCGATCCAGAGCTCGCGGCCGCTTCGACGGGCGTAGGCCTTCTGCACCTTGCGCACCCCGGGCACCGACGAGGCGTGCGAGGTGACCACGTCGACCACGTCCAGGGCCTGGGCGTCGAGCAGTTCTCGCAGCGGCGGGATCAGCAACGCGCAGCCGTTGTAGGCGATGATGACCGCGGCCAGGAGCGCCGCCCAGTCGTCGGCGGCCCGCAGCGCCGGTCCGCCGAGCAGCGAGAGGGTGATGCCCACGAAGGCCGCCACGCTGGTGATGGCGTCGACGCGGTGGTGCCACGCATCCGTGCGGACCGCGCTGCTCCCGCTCTGATCGGCCGTGCGGCGGACCAGGCGAAACAGGAACTCCTTCACCACGATGACCACCACGAGCACGGCCAGGGTGAAGCCCGCGGGCGTCGGACCGGGGTTGCGGATCTGGGAGACGGCGTCGACGGCGATGTACGCCGCGGCGGCCAAAATCATGAACGAGACGACCACCGCGGCCAGCGCCTCGGCCTTGCCGTACCCGTAGGGGTGTCGCTCCGAACGCGGGCGGGACGCCACGCGAAGCCCGCCCCAGATCACCACGGACCCGACGATGTCGGCCACGGACTCGATGCCGTCGGCGACAAGGGCCGAGGAGTGGCCGAGCACGCCGGCGATGATCTTCACGGCCGCGAGGACGACGTTGGCGAGCATGCCCGCCAGGGCCAGTCGCGAAGCGCGTGCAGGATCGAGCGTCGACACGGAGCGACTTTAGGAGCCCGGCCGCGGGGCGAGGCCCGCGCCGCGATCACGGGCGGTTTCACTCCTCGCGGGAGGCGCGGTCGGCCCGCTTGCGGGCGCTCTCGTCGAGGAGCTTCTTGCGGAGGCGGATGGAGGTGGGCGTGACCTCGACCAGTTCGTCGTCCTCGATGTACTCGAGGGCGGCTTCGAGGGTGAGCTTGCGGGGGGCCTTCAAGACCACCGTCTGCTCCTTGCTCGCGGCGCGGATGTTGGTCAGGTGCTTGAGCCGCGTGATGTTGACCGTCAGGTCGTTGTCGCGGTTGTGCTCGCCCACCACCTGCCCGGCGTAGACCTTGTCGCCGGGCACCACGAAGAGCACGCCGCGGTCGGCCAGGGCCTCGACGGCGTAGCCCGTGACGGGGTTGGTCTCGAGGCTGATGAGCACGCCCAGCTTGCGGTGCGTCATCTCGCCGCTGACGGGGTCGAACCGCAGGAACGAGTGGTGCATGATCGCCTGCCCCTGCGTGGCGGTCATGACGCGGCTTCGCATGCCGATGAGGCTGCGGCTGGGGATCTCGAACTTGAGGTGCGTCGAGGCCTCCCCGCGAGGCTCCATCTTCTTCACTTCGCCCTTGCGGCCGCCCACGAGTTCCATGACCGCGCCGACGGTCTCGTTGGGCGTGTCGATGACGAGCTCCTCGATGGGCTCGCTCTTCACGCCGTCGATCTCCTTGATGATGACCTCGGGCTTGCCCACCGAGAGCTCGAAGCCCTCGCGACGCATCGTCTCGATGAGGATGCCCAGGCTCAGCACGCCGCGGCCGCTCACCATGAACTCGTCGGCCGTGCGGCCGGACTCGACCCGCATCGCCACGTTCTTCTCGAGCTCCTTGTGGAGCCGCTCGCGGATCTGGCGGCTCGTGACGTACTCGCCCTCCTGGCCCGCGAAGGGCGAGTCGTTGATGCGGAAGAGCATCGTCATCGTCGGCTCCTCCACCCGCACGGGCGGGAGGGCGACGGGGCTGTCGACGGCGGCCACGGTGTCGCCGATGTCCACCGACTCGAGGCCCACGATCGCGCACAGGTCGCCGGCCTCCACCTGCGCGACCTCCTGACGCTTGAGCCCGACGAACTGGAGCAGCTGAGCCACCTTCGTGACCACCTGGCGTCCATCGGCCTTGATCACGCACACCTGCTGACCGGCCTTGATCACGCCGTTGAAGACGCGGCCGATGCCGATGCGGCCCACGTACTCGTTGTAGTCGATGTTCGTGATGAGCGCCTGCAGGGGCTTGGTGGTGTCGGCCGGGGGCGCGGGGATCTCCTTGACGATCGCCTCGAAGATCGGACGCAGCGTCGTGGGCTTCTGGTCGCCCGTGGGCACCGGCCACTCGCGGGTCGCCCAGCCGTCGCGGCCGGTGGCGTAGATGATCGGGAAGTCGAGCGCGTGGTCCTCGGCGCCGAGCTCCACCAGCAGGTCGAAGACCTCGTTGATCACTTCCTGCACCCGCTGGTCGGGGCGGTCGCACTTGTTGATGATGACCAACGGCTTGAGCCCGGCCTCGAGCGCCTTGCCCAGCACGAACTTGGTCTGGGGCATCGCGCCTTCCGAGGAGTCGACGAGCAGGCAGCACCCGTCGGCCATGCGGAGCACCCGCTCGACCTCGCCGCCGAAGTCGGCGTGGCCCGGCGTGTCGAGGATGTTGATGCGGTACTCGTTCCCGTCGAGCCCGTTGTACATGACCGCGCAGTTCTTGGCCAAGATCGTGATGCCCCGCTCGCGTTCGAGCGGGTTGCTGTCCATGATCAGGCCGTGCTGCCCGCCCTCGAGCTTCTCGAGCTCGCCCGAGCGGAAGTTGCCCGACTGCTTGAGCAGGTTGTCCACCAGCGTCGTCTTGCCGTGGTCGACGTGCGCGATGATGGCGACGTTGCGGATCGTGGGATTGCGGGGCGTGGAGTCGGTGGACATGGTCGGGGCCGTGGACGAGGAGGCGGAGGGGGCGATCGCGGAAGACATGGCGAAACCTTGGGCTATGTACGCTGCTGCTCGTCCCGAGACACCCCTCCCGCCGGCGGCACGAGCGCACGCCCAGCGGGGCCCGAGACGCCGATGCCGCCTCGAATCGCGACGCGAGACAGTCGCGTTCGCTTTTTGGAAGGGTCCGCCGCCAGCCGGCGCGTGGACGTCCCGATGATAGGGGGCACCAGCCCCCCACGTCCGGGGCGGCCGGGTTCGGATCCGGCTTGATTCCGTTCGGGTCCACCCGAACGCCGCAAGAAGTTCCGCGAGTCGACTGCAACCGCCCGGACGGGCGAGGCATATTGTCTGGTGTTCGCACTCACTGGCAGGGCTGGCGGCGCGTTCGGTGCATGCAGCGTCCATGTCCTCTTGGCGGAGTTTCCAACCCGCCGACTCATCCCGGAGCACCGGGTGATCCCCTCCCTGCCGACATTCCGGAAGCTCGACCGAGCGACGTCACGGGGTGCCTTGATGACCATCCCCGCGTGACGGCGAACGGGCGAGCGAGTTCGGGCGGCAAGCCTTGCGTCTTCGGGCCTGTCGCCGGCAGCAGTTCATGTCGCGTCACGAGCGACCTCGGGCCTCGCGGCCCGATCATCCCGCCTGAGTGCGAGCGGGACGATCGGATCGGGCGGCGGACCCTTGGGCGTCTCGCGGCGGGAATCGGGTCGTCACCACATCCCGGGCCTCGTTTCGTCGCCATGACGAATGCGGCCCACCCGGAAGCGAATGTCGCCTCCGGTCGCTCCAAAGGAGATTCCACATGAGGAATCGCAAGGGCTTCACGCTCATCGAACTGCTCGTCGTCATCGCCATCATCGCGCTGCTCATCGGCATCCTGCTCCCGGCGCTCGGCAAGGCCCGCGCCTCGGCCCGCCAGATCAAGGACAGCACCCAGATCCGCGGCATCCACCAGGGCATGGTCCTCTTCGCCCAGAACAACGGCGAGGTCTACCCCATCCCCAGCCAGCTCGACAAGGGCAACATCATGATCGCCACGGGCGGCAAGAAGGACCTGCCCCGTCACGTCATGTCCACCCTCATCTTCAACGGCTTCTTCTCCCCCGAGCTCGCCGTCAGCCCCGCTGAGGCCAACGGCTCGATCAAGGCCTACGACAAGTACAAGTACAGCGAGCCCGACGGCATGGCCGTCGCCACCGACAAGAAGCTCGCCCAGTGGGACCCCGCCTTCAAGGCCACCCCCAAGGACACCAACATCGGCACCAACACCGATGCCATCGGCAACGTCTCCTACGGCATCATGCCCTTCTTCGGCAACCGCCGCGTCCGCTGGAGCAACACCTTCCAGGCCACCGAGGCCGTGATCGCCAACCGCGGTCCCGCCTACGACCTGGGCACCGCCGGCACGCCTCCGGCCTGGACCCTCGTCAGCACCGCCCCCAACGCCGACGGCACCGCCCGTTGCGGCGTGGGCAGCAACACCCTCCTCATCCACGGTGGCCGCACCACGTGGGAAGGCAACGTCGCCTACAACGACAACCACGTCAACTTCGAGACCCGTCCCGACCCCGAGACGCTCCCCTTCACCTTCACCAGCCTCGCGGCCAACATCCGCACCCAGTTCGACAACCTCTTCGTCAACGAGAACGACGCCACCCGCGTCGTCGACGCCGACACCCTCGCGGGCGTTGGTCTCAACAACACCAACAACTTCCTCCGCACCTGGTGGGACTGCACCGTGACCGGCAGCACCACCACCGCCATCGCTCCCTACTTCGACTGATGCGGCCGGTGACCGACTGAATCGTTCGTGATTCAACCAAGGCCCCGGGCGACTCGCCCGGGGTCTTGTCATTTCCGACCCGCTCGCCCCATCGCCCCGCCGCGCCAATGATTTAGCCCAGGCGTTCCATGCATCGCGCCACCAGCGACATCCCCCCGCTCCCACGCGCCAAGACGGTCCGCGACCTCTTCCGCGAACGCCGCCTGCGCCACACGCGACAACGCGACCTCGTCTACTCCACGCTCATCTCGCTCCGCACGCACCCCACCGCCGAGGAACTGCACGCGCACGTCAACCTCCGCGACCGCGGCGTCAGTCTCGCCACCGTCTACAACACCCTCGACGCCCTCGCCCGTTGCGGCCTGCTCCGCAAGATCCCCTCGCTCCTGGGCGGCGGCGCCTGCCGCTTCGATGCCGATCTCTCCGGACATGTCCACGTCGTCCACCCCGAGGGGTCCGTCCACGACGTTCCCGACGACCTCGGCGAACCGCTCCTGGCCGGCATCGGCAAGGATGCCATCAACGCCATCGAGCGTCGCCTGGGCCTCAAGGTCGTCGGCGTCACGGTGCAACTCGTCACCGCCAGGGCCGACTGATCCCCCGCCGCCGCTCGCCCCTCACCGCATCATCCGCTTCGCGCCGTCGATCACGCGGTCCCACTGCAGCGCGGGCCCCGGGTCCTGCTTGTTCGCCTGGATGTGATAGTGCCCCATCACGCCCTTGTACGACGCCAACGCCTCGTCGGGCAACTTCCTGGTCACGAGCCGCCCCTGCTCGTCCCGCGGATAGTCGCATCGGATCTGCGGCAGGACCGTGCAGAGCGCCGCCGTCAGCTTCGTCAACGAGTCGTACTGCTCGGCCGTCAGGTCGTACATCCGCAGCGGCTGCCCCTGCACCTCACCCACCACCGCCTCGGGCCGGATCGGCCGCCCGACGAACCCCGGCGTGCGAACGCCCCCGTCGCCCATGGCCGCGGGAATGGTGATCCGCTTCGCCCGGCCCGCCTCGTCGAGCTCGTACCACGAGGCGAAGGGGTTCTTGCCCTCGGGCGGATACCCCCCCATGTTCGCGATCTCGATCCCCACCGACCGGTCGTTCGACACCGTCGCGTGCCAGGCCCGCTCCTTCACGTCCAGCGTCTGGTAGATCGTGCCGTCGATGTCCAGCATGAAGTGCACGGAAAGGCCGCGAAAGTCGTGGAGCACCTTGAAGCACTGACGGCTCGTGCCGCAGACGTCGTAGTGCAGCACGAACTGATCGACCGTGCGCTGCAGCAGCGGCAAGTCCCACCCGCCGCCGCGGACGCGTTCACGTTCCGCGTCGGAGAGCCCGCTCGTCCGCAGCCCGTACCGGTTGGGCGAATCGAGCGCCTTGCCGGCCTTGACCATCGCCTGCCACGAGGCCTCCTCCCACGGCACGAACCGCCGTTCGACGCGGTACGCGTCGTAGCCGCCCGGATCCGTGAAGAGCACGACGGGCGCCCCCACGTGGAAGAGCCGTCCGGCGACCATGATTTCCTGCCCGCGTCGCGCGCCCGCAGGATCGCCCGGCCGGGGCCGCGAGCCGCACCCGCCCATCACGAAGGCGATCGCCATCGCCACGATCAGCACGGGACGGATACGCTGGCTGGAATCACGCCCCGCAGCGGCGACGCACGGGAACATCGGGACGGGACTGGCGATTCTCATCATGGCTGACACCACACGGCTCGGGCACGCGGACTGGTTCGTCCTGGGAGGGTACTTCGCCCTGCTCATCGGCTCGGGCGTCTGGTTTTCACGAAGGAAGGTCGCCGACACCCGCGACTACTTCCTCGCCAACCGCTCGATGCCGACCTGGGCGGTGGCCCTCTCGATCCTGGCCACGGCCCAGTCCGCGGCGACCTTCGTCGGGGTGCCCCAGTCGTCCTACGCGGGCAACCTCGCCTACCTGGCCTCGAACATCGGCGGGCTCATCGCCGCGATCGTGCTCGCGACGGTCTTCATTCCCGCCTATTACCGCCTCAACGTCACCACGCCCTACGCCCTCCTCGAAGCCCGCTTCGGCCCGGGCGCCCGCACCGCCGCATCCTGGGCCTACCTCGTCGGCCGCGTCTTCGCGAGCGGAGCCAGGGTCTTCGTGGGCTCGCTTCCCGCCTCGCTGGCCATCTTCGGCGACGTGGCGCCGATGCACATGTGCATCACCATCTGGGCCTTCATCGCCTTCGGGGTCGCGTACACCTTCGTCGGAGGCGTGAGCAGCGCGATCTGGACCGACGTCCTGCAGGTCTCGGTCTACATCGGAGCGGCCCTGGTCACCATCGCCGTCCTGCTCCATCGCATTCCCGTCGGACCCGCCGACCTGATTCACGCCCTCGCCCACCCGCCTCAAGGCGACTCCAAGCTCATCATCCTGCCGACGGGACTGGACCTCTCGCGGCCTTGGGCCGGCTTCGACCCCCGCGCCGAGTTCACGCTCCTCACCGTCACCACGGGCTTCGTCCTCCTCACCCTCGCGTCCCACGGCATGGACCAGGACCTCGTGCAACGCATGCTCACCTGCCGCAACGCCGCCGCCGGGGCCCGCTCGGTCGTCGGCGGCGTGCTGGTGGGCATCCCCGCCGTGTGCATCTTCCTGGTCGTGGGTCTGCTCCTTTACGTCTTCTATCAGCGGCCCGACATCATGGGCGCCGCGGCGCCCGCGCAGGCCGCCCCCAGCGACCAGGCCTTCCAGACCTTCGCCTACACGCAAATGGGCGGCGGGCTCGCCGGGCTCTTCCTCGCCGGGCTCTTTGCCGCGGGCCCCGCGGGCATCAACTCCGGCCTCAACTCCATGGCCAGCACCTTCGTCGAGGACGTCTACCGCCGTGCATGCCCCGGTCGCGAGGAGGGGCACTACCTCAAGGCGGGCCGCGGCGCGGTGGTGGCGTCGGGCGTGCTGCTGGGCCTCTTCGCGTGCGCCTGCATCATGCTCTACAACCCCGCCCGCAACAGCCTGCTCGGTTTCGTGCTCGGGGTCATGGGCTTTGCGTATGCCGGACTGCTGGGCATGTTCTTCACCGCCCTCTTCACCCGCCGCGGCTCGACCAGGAGCGTGATCGCCGGCTGGTTCGCGGGCTTCGCCGTCGTGGCCGCCCTCGAGCCGGTCGCGTGGCAATGGTGGACGGCGTTCCTCCCCGACTCGTTCGCGACGCTCAAGGAGGTCACCATCGCCTTCCCGTGGCGATTGGTGATCGCCACCGCCGTCTCCTTCGCCGTCTGCCTGCTCGGCGACACGCCGGCCAGGCGGCCCGCGACCAGCCTCGCCGGATCGCCGCCCGCCGCGGCGTGAGCGAGCGTGCGGCTCAATGCCCCGGCGAGTGCGCCCCCGGCGCGGTGGTGAAGGGGAAGCTCCCCGAAGCGACGAGGCGATCGAAGTCCTCGAGCGTCATCGCCCAACGGACATGGTCCTCCCACTGGTAGTTGATGCGAATGTAGCGGCGGGCCAAGCCCTCCTCGCGGAAGCCCAGCCGCTGCACCAGCAGCGTGGAGGGGACGTTGCGGGGCATGATGTTGGCCTCGACGCGGTGCAGCCGCAGGTCGCGGAAGACATGCCGCACCATGAGCGCCACCGCCTCGGTCATCAGCCCCTGCCCGAGGCCGTCGACGCCGGCCCAGTACCCCAGCGTGCAACTCTCGAACGCCCCGCGCGAGATGTTCGAGACGCTCACGCAGCCCAGGACCGTCCGCGTGTCCTTGCGACAGACCAGGAACCGCTCGCAGAGCGGGATGTTCGCGCTCTCGAGCAGCCGCTCGAACGTCGCGCAGGGGTCGAACCCCTCCCCGTCGTAGCCTCGCGCCGTCGACCACCAGGGAATCAGGTGATCGCGGCTGCGGTTGAGGAGCGACACCACCTCGTCGCGATCCCGCGCGATCGGATGCCGCAGCGTCACCCGCGGCACGGGGCCGGGCGCCTTCGACCGCGCTGGAGGAACGGTCGGCTCCATCGGGTCCTCACTCCCATTCGATCGTCGCGGGGGGCTTGCTCGAGATGTCGTACACCACGCGGTTCACCCCGCGCACCTCGTTGATGATGCGGCTGCTCACCCTCGCCAGCACGTCGTACGGCAGGCGGCACCAGTCGGCGGACATGAAGTCCTGCGTCTCGACCGCGCGAATCGCCACGCAGTGCTCGTACGTGCGTCCGTCGCCCATCACGCCCACGCTCTGCACCGGCAGCAGCACCGCGAAGACCTGGCTGGTGGCGCGATAGAGGTTGGCCGCCACGATCTCCTCGAGCAGGATCGAATCGCACGCCCGGAGCAGGTCGAGCCGCGGCTTGGTCACCTCGCCCAGCACCCGCACCGCCAGCCCGGGGCCGGGGAAGGGATGCCGCCACACGAGCTGCTCGGTCAGCCCCAGCACCTCGCCGAGCCGTCGCACCTCGTCCTTGAAGAGCTCCCGCAGCGGCTCGACGAGCTTGAAGCCCAGCTGCTCGGGCAGCCCGCCGACGTTGTGGTGCAGCTTGATGCCCGCGCTCGTCCCCGCGTGGCCGTGCCCCGACTCGATGACATCGGGATAGAGCGTGCCCTGCGCCAGGAACGCGGCGTTGGGGATGTCGCGGGCGGCCTGCTTGAAGACCTCGATGAAGCGATGCCCGATCCGACGACGCTTCTCCTGCGGATCGCTGATCCCCGCCAGGTCAGACAGGAAGTCCCGCTCGGCGTCGACGACGCGAAGATCGATCCGGAAGTGGTCGCGGAAGGTGGTCTCGACGAGCTCCCGCTCGCCCGAGCGAAGCAGGCCCGTGTCGACGAAGACGCAGTGCAGCTGCCGCCCGATGGCCTTGTGGAGCAGCGCGGCCACCACGGAGGAATCGACGCCCCCGGAGAGCCCGCAGATCACCTGCGACGAGCCGACGCGCTCCCGCACCTGCTCGGCCGCCGTCTCGGCGAAGGAACTCATCCGCCACGCGCCCTGCACCTTGCAGATCTCGTAGAGGAAGTTGCGGAGCAGATCGGTGCCGTGGGGCGTGTGGGTGAGCTCGGGGTGGAACTGCACGCCGTAGAACTCGCGGCCCTTCATCTTCACCGCGGCGAACGGGCACGTGGGCGTCGAGGCGATGGGCTCGAAGAGCCCGCCGTGCTCGGTCACCTGATCGCCGTGCGACATCCACACCACCGTCTTGTCGGGAATGCCCGCAAAGAGCGGACTGCGACCGCCGATCGAGAGGTTGGCCCGGCCGAACTCGCGGTGGTTGGCGCCCTGCACCTTGCCGCCCAGCAGGTGGGCCGCGAGCTGCATCCCGTAGCAGATGCCCAGCACCGGCACGCCCAGGTCGAAGATCGCCGGGTCGCACGTGGGCGCACCCTGCTCGTAGACGCTCGAGGGCCCGCCCGAGAGGATGATCCCCGCGGGATTCATCGCCTTGAGCTCCGCCGCGGAGATCCGCGGCGACACCAGGAGGGAGAAGACGCCCGCGTCCCGCACGCGGCGCGCGATGAGCTGCGCCGTCTGGGAGCCAAAGTCGAGAATCGGGATGGTTTCGCGCGTGCTGGTCATGCGAGTGCCATGGCGTGGTGACGACGAATCAACGCTTCGGACGGTCCTGCCCGAAGTGACGCTCGGTCTGCTTCTGCTTCTCCTGGGCGTACCGCTCGAGGGCGGCGAGCAACCCGCCCTGGCCCGACGTCGCCTTGCCCTTGGCCGCGGCCCGCGCCTGACGCTCGGCCTTCATCTTCTCCACGTTGAGCATGTCGTGCCGCTCCATGTACGAGCGGATCCACTTGCTCTCGAGGATCGCCAGCGTCGTGTTCACCGTGAAGTACAGCGACAGGCCGGCCGGCGCGTTGTACATCAGCGCGGGGAAGAGGAAGATCGTCATGTACTTCATGATCTTCATCTGCGTCTCCTGCTCGGGCGTCGTCGGCGTCGTCGTCTGCGGCGTGAAGTACGTCTGCTGCAGGTAGTACATCACGCCCAGGATCAGCGGCAGGAGGTTGATCGACGAGAAGGGCCCCAGCAGCGGAATCGTCACCAGCGTCCGCCCGAAGTAGATCAGGCGATCGGGCTCCGCCATGTCGCCCAGGAAGTGCCAGAAGGTCGAGCCCGCGGGGAAGACCGACTGGAAGACCCCGTAGAAGGCGTGCTGGTGACGCAACTCCACCGCGAAGAAGAGCACGCCCGAGAGGGCGATCCAGACCGGCGTCTGCGCGAAGGCAGGCAGGCACCCCAGGAACCCCGCGGGGCTGATCCCCTCCTCGCGCCACAGCTTGGTCGTCTCGGCCTGCAGCTTCGCCGGATCGGACGCGTACTTCTCCTGCAGGACCTTCTGCTTGGGTTGCAACGCCTGCATCTGCTTGCCGAAGCGGGCCATCTTGATCTGCGTCCACCGCGTCAACGGGTGCAGGCACGTCCGCACGATCACCACCAGGAAGATGATCGACAGGGCCCAGTCGCCGAAGACGATGTCGTGCAGCGACCGCATGATCCACAGCAGCAGGCTCGTCACCGACGAGAAGGTGCACCAGCCGCACGGACCGCCGAAGTTGTACACCACGATGTCCTTCAGCCGCATCGCCTTGTACACCGCCTCGCTCGCGATCTCCTTGCGGGCCAAGGGGCCCGCGAAGACGCCGTGCGAGATGTCCGCCTTGCCCCCGGGCGCAATCGCCAACGGAAGGCTCGCCAGCCGCAGGCCGATCACCTGTGCGCCGTCGCCGCCGTCGAGCACCACCCGGTCCACCTGACCGACCCACGCCAGCGGCACGCACCCGCCGTTGGTCGCGCCCGCGTCGAAGAGCGGATGCACCGCCACGCCGAAGTAGCGGTTGTTGAACGCCAGCCACGAGAGCTCGAGCCCCCCCTGCTGCGATTCGGGCGTCGGCCACTGCGTGAAGTCGCGATACGCCACCGTCGACACGCCCGCCCCGTCCGTCGTCGAGAACCGCTGCGACAGCAGGGCCGCGTGCGACTTGTCGAACGCCCCCATCGTGACCGGGATCCGCTGCGGATCCCTCGCCGCCGGCAGCAGGTGGCCGATCCGCAGGTGACGGCGATCGCCCCCGTACGCCGCGGCGTCGATGTCAAGATCGACCGGCCCGGTCTGGAACCACCGAACCGTCAAGGGCGACCCCGAGGCGTTCATCATCGCCTGCTCGACCTTGATCTCGCTCGAATCCTCCGACACGACGAACCGCCGCGTCAGCACCAGCACCTCGCGGCCCTGATCGTCCTCGATCACCGCCTCGAACGCGCCGGGCGAGGTTTGACGCCACACCCGGCCGCTCGCGTCGCCGAAGAGCCCGACGAACTGCGGCTTGCCTCCGGCAGGGGTGATCTCCGCCGCCAATGCCGCGAACGGCACCAACGACTCCACCTGCCCGCCCCGCAGGATGTCGTGCTGACGCTGGATCTGGACGTGGTCCCGGTCCTCGATGGTCTGGAAGTGGTGCGCCAGCCGCAACGCCTTGAGCCCCGCGCCCGAGGCCGCGAACTCGATCCCCAGCCGCACCTTGCCCTTTGAATCCGTTGATCCAATCGACGCGGCCTCTCCGCTCGCGGCCTCCACCCGGGCACGCAGCCGAAGCTCCGGGCCGCCCGTGGCGTTGGTCGCTGCAGCCGCGGCCTCCTTCGCGGGCGGCTCGCTCGGCGGCACGGCCGCGACCGGCGCCGGAACCGCCGCGGACGAAGCGGGTTCGGCCGCGACCGGTGCCTGCGACGGCGTCGGGAAGACGGGCTTGGGAATGCTCGAGGGCGTGCTGCCCCGAAGCGTCGTGTAGACGATCACGCCGCCCACCGCCAGGGCGAGCAGCGTGACGACGATCCGGCGACCCGTGTTCTTTGGCTTTGGCATGGAAACAGGTGGAAAGCGAAGCCGTCCGCGGGCGACGGAAGGTGGCGGAGAGGTGGTTCCCGGACGCAACGGACCGGAAGGCCAACCGGAAGGGGGAAAGGATAGCCCCACCGGCCGGATCGCCCGCTCGCCAGCACCCCACAAAGGCCCTTGGACGAGGCCTCAAGGCGTTCGTTCGGGGCCGAGGGTGGCATGGAGTGCTCGCCGCCTATTCTTCGAGCAGCATGACGACCTTTTCCTCCGGGGAATCCAATCAGTTCTCGCAGCACCCGATGCTCGCCGAGCCGCGGACCAGCATCATGGCGATCCTGTCCTTGGTGCTCGGCTTGCTCGGCTTGTGCGTCCCCGGCTTTGGCCTGCTGGGGCTTTTGTTCGGTATCGTCGCCCTGATCCTGATCGGATCCTCCAACGGCGCGTTGGCCGGTCGCGGTCTCTCCGCCGCGGGCATCGTGCTGGGGTTGCTCTTCAGCGTGCTTTGGGGGGCGTTGATCTTCGGCGCCTTGGGCTTTGCCTCGCTCTTCAACCAGAGCATCGTGACCCCGACCACCCGGACCATGCAGGCCATCGAGGCCCGCGACTGGACGACCGCGAGAAACTCGCTCGTCAAGGCGACCGCCGAGAAGCTGACCGACGCGGACTTCGAGACCTTCCGCGAGGCGTATCACAAGGAGCTTGGCGCCTTCAAGTCGACGCCGACCGGCCTCTTGGAGTTCATGGCGCAGTTGGGGGAGATGGGCGACATGATGTCCCGCTTCCAGAACAACCCCAACAACCTGATCCCCATCCCCGTGACCTTCGACAAGGGCAAGGCGGTGGTGGCGATGCAGATCGACCCCCAGCAACCCGCCGCCTCCGGCTCCTCCGGCAAGCCGACCGAACTGCCCATCGCCAACCTCCAAATCATGTTCCGTGACGGGAAGGTCGTCACCCTTTACGACCCCGAGAACCGCCCGCTGCCGCCGGCGGACGCCACGAAGGCCCCCGCCGCTCCGACCTCGCCCCCGTCCGCGTCGCCCTCGACCCCCGACCACACGGCCAAGCCCGAGCCGGCGCCCAAGTTCTAAGCGCAAGGCCGGCCGCGGAGATCCCTCGTGTCCGAACCGACCAGGCCTCCGACCGAACACGCGGGCGACGAGCCGCTCATCTCGCTGCGCGACGTCCGCAAGTCCTTCGACGGCCGCGCCGTGCTCGAAGGCGTCAACCTCGATGTCAGACGCGGCGAAACCATGGTCATCATGGGCGGCAGCGGCTCGGGCAAGTCGACGCTCCTGCGGCTCATCATCGGCAGTTTCCGCCCCGACGGCGGCACCATCCGCCTGCTCGGCGAGGAAACCACCTCGCTCGATCGCGACCGCTTCGACGAACTCCGAAAGCGGTTCGGCATCCTCTTCCAGAGCGGCGCACTCTTCAACTCGATGACGCTCGCCGAGAACGTCGCGCTGCCCCTCCAGGAGCACACCTCCCTCGACCGGGCCATCATCGACATCCAGGTCAAGATCAAGCTCGAACTCGTCGGCCTGCTCGAGCACGCCGACAAGTACCCCTCGCAGATCTCGGGGGGCATGAAGAAGCGGGCGGGACTCGCCCGCGCCTTGGCCCTCGACCCCGACATCCTCTTCTACGACGAGCCCAGCGCGGGACTCGACCCGGTCACCAGCTCGCAGATCGACCGGCTCATCTCCGACCTCACCCGCAAGCTCGGCGTCACCAGCGTCGTCGTCACCCACGAGATGGACTCGGCCTTCGCCATCGCCGACCGCATGGCCATGTTCGACCGCGGCCGCATGCTCGCCGTTCGCGAACGCGACTGGTTCCACGCCCTCCGCACCGCCGACGAACGACAGGTCGCCGACATGCCCGAGGACGAACGCCTCATCCGTCAGTTCCTCCGAGGCGATCCCGAAGGCCCCATCACCGAGCGACGACAGGCCGGCGGCCTCGAACGCGCCCTCTTCGGCGACGCCCCCATGCTCCACACGCCCAGCATCATCCCCACCCGCGGCGTCTGACCGTCAGGTCCCTCGCGTCAGGCCCTTGTCGTCAGGCCCTTGTCGTCAGGCCCTTGTCGTCAGGCCCTTGTCGTCAGGTGTCGTAGATCCGATGCACGCGCACCCCGCGTCGCCTGGCCCCCTCGCTCGCCTCCCAGATCGCCCGTTCGTGCCGGTCGCTCGAGATCAACACCTCCGCGCCGGGCGGCAGGCTGTGCGGATGCTCGATTCGGCGGCCATGATGCACCTGCCCTCCCAGCGCATCATCGACGATCCCCTTCACCTCCAGCCCCAGCCGCTCCAACGCCTCGAGCGCCACCGCCGTGTGCGCTCCCGCGCCCCACACGTGCACCCCTTCGACGCCCCGGGCCAGCAGTCGCTTCACGGCCGCCTCGATGGCGCCGCGCCGATCCCGACCGGCTCCGCCGCCGCCGAGCGCATGGCGGCACGTCATCCACGCCATCAGCGATTCGCACGTGGCGCCCCGTCGGGTCATCCACGCCTCCAGCTGCGACATCGACGCCGCCGCCGCGGCGCGGGTGCCCAGCGCGCCGGCGAGCAACGGCGCGAGTTCGGACGCGTCGCCGCGGGGCAGACGCGACCACGCCGCCGCCATGACCTCGGCCGCGAACGACGCCTGTTCGACGCTCGAGGAATATCCCTCGCCTGCGTGGGCGACGTACCGGTACAGCACGTCGGGCACGGCCGCCACGCGACCCGCAAGGCGCAGCCACAGGTCGTAGTCCTGGGCGCGCGTCAGCCGCTCGTCGTATCCGCCCGCCTCGATCGCGGCGTCGCGTCGCAGCAGCATCGAGCCGTGCGCGAAGGGGTTGCCCACCAGGAGCCGCCATGCGGCCTCGCGTTCATCGACGGGCGGTCGCTCGATGGCGAGCAGCTCGCCCGACGCGGTCACCACCTCGAACCCGCACCCGATCGCGGCGAGTTCGGCGCGACGCTCGGCGGCGGCCGCCTGCACGGCCAGCCGCTCGGGCGCGCAGCGATCGTCGGCGTCCATCCGGGCGACCAGGTTCGCGCGGGCCGCCCGCAGGCCATGGTTGAGCGCGGCCGGCAGGCCGGGCCGCTCGAGCCGCTCGAGGCGAACGCGTCCGTCCTCGCGGGCCAAGGCCGCCAGGGACCCGAAGGCCTCGTCGCCGACGCCGTTGGCCAGCACGATGATCTCGAGGTCCTCGAGCGTCTGCGCGCGCAGGCACGCCATCGCCTCTCGCGGCGACACGGCGGCGTGCACGGGCAGCAGGACGCTCACCACGGCCATGCGTCGAGTATCGGCACTCCCCGCTCGCGGCGATGATGCCCCGCCTCGGGGATCGCCCTGGCCGCCGGCGAAAAAACGACCGGCCCGGGCAGTGGATACCCGGGTTCGGCCGACAGTGGAGAAGGTACTTCGAGAACACCGGCCGTCCGCTCAGCGGCGACGACGGCGGCACATGATGACCGTTCCGGCCCCGAGCAGGGCCATGCTCCCGTGCGCGGGCACGCTGACGGTGTCGACCTTGACGTTGTCGAGCCCCCAGCTCTCGTCGCTGAGTTCCTGCAACCCCGAGCCGGTGAACCGGAGTTCAAGGCCGTCGACGGGCGCGAGGAACTCGAACGAGAATCGCCACGTGGCGTCTAGGACGCGGTGCTTCCAGGGATAGCCCAAGGAGTCGTTGGCGATCGCGCCCCAGCGGCTGCGATTGGCCGCGCCGCCGAAGGAGGCCCCGTAGCTCATCCGCTGCTTCGAATCGACATCGCCGACGGAGAAGGTCTCCGACAGGAGGGTCGGGCCCCCGCCAACGCTCACGGAGAATCGATCAGAGTTGGCTGCGCCCGGGCCATTGCCGTCCCAGGTGCGGATGGCGCAGAAGTCGAAGGCAAGTCGCACGAGGTCTCCCTCGCGAACTTCGGGAAGCTTGAGTCGAACGGTCTGGTTGCCGAACTGGCCGAGGATCCGCTGGCCCCCGAAGGGAGCCATGTCGATCATGCGGGCGGACCATTCGGGGCCAGCGCCGTGCTGAAAGTCCTCGCGATACGTGATGTTGGCCGGAGCGGCCCCCGACGCGAGCGCGACCAGCGTCGCCCCCGCCATGGCTCTCGATAGCATGGCTCTCTCCCTCCCTCTTTGAGCCCGCCGACGGTTCGCGTCGCGGGCATGTCATGGCTGCGACCACAGCATGACACGCGCAAGGGAAAGCCGCCAGCGGATCGTTCGAGATGGAGGCGGATCGTGCGCCCGGCTCGCGGCCTGCGCGGCGCGTGCGGCCTGCGAGGCCGCGCCGTCGGCGCAGGCGACATTCACGTCGTTCGTCGGCGGCGCCCCGGGGCCGCGATCACATGGTCATGCGGAGCGACGGCACCGCCGCCGTGGCGTGGTGCAGGGCGTACTGGTGCGCCTCGATCTCCTTGGGCAGCGTCGCCGCCAGACCGAGCGAGGCGTGGACCACCCGCGCCGCGCCCGAGCCGAGCACGTCGCGCCAGTCGGGGTCGGCGATCATCTCCGTGATCGCCCGCGAGAAGGCCTCGGGGTCGAGCGGGATCCGCAAGCCCGTCGCGCCGTGCATCACCACGTCGCCAAGGCCCGGCGAGTTCGCCACCACGCAGGGCGCGCCCATCGCCATCGCCTCCAGCACCGTCTTGGGATGCCCCTCGAGCTCCGACGCCTGCACGTAGATCGAGCACTCGTTCATCCGCTGCGCCAACTCCTCGTGCGGGAGCCGTCCGCGGAAGGTCACCGGCACCCCCAGCGTCTGCGCCTGCGCGCTGAGCGTCTCGAGCTCGGGCCCGTCGCCGATGATCTCCAGCATCACCTTGGAACGCGACTCGGGCTCCATCTGCGCCACCGCGTCGATCAGCACGTCCACCCGCTTGCGCTTCACGAGCTGCCCCGCGTAGAGGATCAGGCCGGGCGTGCGGTCGCACGCCGACTTGGGCTCCATCTCCGGCTCGACCACGTAGTTGGGAATCAGCCGCGTCCGCGACGGATCGATCATGTACCGCCACGCCAGGTCGTCGACCATGCTCTGCGTCGTGCCCACCACCACGTCCGCCGCCGAGCACAACTCCTTCTCGATCGCCGCCGCGTCGATGGCCTGCTTCGACGCCGTGCCGTGCTCGTAGGCCGTCATCCGCGACCACAGGTAGCCCCCGCGAGCCACCAGCCCCACCTTCATCCCGAAGCTCCGCAGGTACGGCGTGATGCGCGCGGCCACGTGCCCGCCCGCCATCTGGTTCGTCTTGATCACCACCCGCTCGGCGTTCGGCAACGCCGCCTTCACCAGCGACGGAGCGCTCGACGAATACACCGACGTGTCCTGCCGGGTCGAGTTGCAGATCAGCACGAACTTGTCGCGAAGATCCGGCGAGATCGACTTGTTCAGGATCTCCTGGTCGCCGGGTCCGCCGTACGTGAAGAGCACGATCTTGTCGTACTTCGACGCCAGGGCGCAGTACAGGGCCAGCTCGCGACTGATCCCGCCCGTGTCCTGCCACGTGCGCAGCGACACCCCGTATGTGAAGACGACGACGAGCGCATCAGCGATGGTCTGAGGCATGGCGTTCCCTTTCCGCCATGATCGGACGATTCCGCCCCTCAATGACGCAAACTCCGCCCCGTGATGCCCCCGCGACACCCCGGGCACCAAGTTTTCGGCCTCCCCGCCACCCGCTCGGGGGGGCCTCCCTCCCACGCCCGGGCGCCCCCTTCCCCACGCTCATCCCGCCGACGCGAGGTCGAACACCTCCACCATCGACGCCCACCACTCCCCCTCCCGCGCGCCCGGCGCACGACGCTGAAACCCGCGCATCAACTCATCCCACGCGCGACAGCTCGGCTCCGCCGCGTACGCCTGGTAGTCCCGCGAGGGATCGAAGGAATCCGGCGCCTCGAAGTACATGAAGAGCCGCGTGCCCAGCAGGAAGATCTTCATCTTCACGATGCCCATGCCCTTGAGGGCCGCCACCACCTCCGGATGCACCCGGCGATGGTGCGCCACATACGCCTCGATCAACGCCGGATCATCCTTGAGGTCCAGGGCCTGCGCAAAGCTCTTCATGCCCCCCAGCATACCCGATGTCCGGAAACCTCGAAGCCCCACCCCCCTGCACGGTCATAATTGCCCATGCACCTGCCCATGAAGCTGCCCATGCATCGCCCGCTCCGCGCCGCCCTCCTGCTCCTGCTCTGGTCCGTCATCGCCGCCTGCGGCGACACCTCGCCCGCGACCAAGCCCGCGGCGACCCCCGCCGCCAAGCGCGTCGCCGTGGTCCCCAAGGGCACCACGCACGAGTTCTGGAAGTCCGTCCAGGCCGGCGCGATGCTCGGCCAGGACGACGCCGCCGGCGCCATCGCCGTCACCTACCGCGGCCCCGAAAAGGAGGATGACCGCGAGCAGCAGGTCTCGCTCGTGCAGAACCTCGTCAGCGCACGCTACGACGCCATCGTCCTCGCGCCCCTCGACTCCAAGGCCCTGCTCGCCCCCGTTCGACAGGCCCGCCAGGCCGGCATCGAGGTCGTCATCATGGACTCGGCCCTCGAGGGCGAACCGGGGGTCGACTTCGCCAGCTTCGTCGCCACCGACAGCGAGGCGGGCGGCCGCCTCGCCGGCGAACGCATGGCCGCCCTGCTCCCCAAGGGGGGCAAGGTGCTCCTGCTCCGCTACCTCGAAGGCTCCGCCAGCACGGCCGCGCGCGAGAAGGGCTTCGTCGACGCCATCGCCAAGGCGCCCGGCGTCACGCTCGTCGATCCCCGCCGCTACGCGGGCGCGACCCGTGCCACGGCGCAGGACGCCGCCGAGAACCTGCTGGCGGCCAACGGCGACATCGCGGGCGTCTTCTGCCCCAACGAATCCTCCACTTTCGGCATGATGCTCGCCCTCCGCAGCCGCGCACTGCTCGGCAAGGTCGCCTTCGTCGGCTTCGACTCGAGCGCCGAACTCGTCGACGCCCTCCGCGCCGGCGAGATCGCGGCCCTCGTGGTGCAAGACCCGATCAAGATGGGACGACTCGCCGTGAAGGCCGCCGCCGACGCGCTCGCGGGCCGACCCGTCGAACGCCGCGTCGACACGGGCGTTGCCGTCGTGACCAAGGACAACCTCGCCGAGCCCGACATCGCCCGCCTCGTGAACCCCAAGGGCCGATGAACCCTCGACCACGGCCTCACGCTACCATCGACCCGCGATGAGCGTTCAGGCTCCCTCATCATGCCGCGTGGCGGTCGTCGGCGCGGGCGCGGCGGGCCTCTTCGCGTCCATCTTCGCCGCACGCAAGGCCAAGGGCGTCGTCGCCCTCGACGGCGCGAAGACCATCGGCGCCAAGATCCTCGTGGCCGGCGGCGGCCGCTGCAACGTCACCCACGACGTCGTCGACGAACTCCAATACGCCGGCTCCACCAGGCCCGCCATCCGCAACGTGCTCCGCCGCTTCGACGTGCCGCAGACCGTCGCCTTCTTCGCCTCCCGAGGCGTCTCGCTCAAGCGCGAGGAGACGGGCAAGCTCTTCCCCGTCACCGACGAGGCCCGCACCGTGCTCGACGCCCTGACCGGCGCGCTCCGCGAGGCCGGCGGCCTGCTGATCCATCCGTGGCGCGTCGCCTCCGTCCGTCGCGTCGACGAGGGCTTCATCATCGAACGCGACCACGCCCGCGACGGCGGCTCGCCCGCGACCATCACGGCCTCCAAGGTCATCCTCGCCACCGGCGGCATGGCCCTGCCCCGCACCGGCTCCGACGGCGCGGGGTACGCGATGGCGCGTTCGCTCGGCCACACCACCACGCCGCGGATCGTCCCCGCGCTCGCCCCGCTCGTGGTCGAGAAGGGACACTGGATCACGTCGCTGTCGGGACTCACGCTGCCCACGTCGCTCGAGGTCCGCCTCTCGAGCGGGAAGCGCGTGGCCCGGTACGAGAACTCGACGCTGCTGACCCACTTCGGACTCTCCGGCCCCGCCGCCCTGGACGTCAGCCGCCACCTCACCCACGCGCGACACGCCGACTCGGGCGCGTCCCTCTTCGTCCAGTGGCTGCCCGGCTCGACCCGCGAAAGCCTCGACGCGGGCCTCCTTGCCGCGCCCCGCGCGGGTGTCGCCCGCACGCTCACGACCCTGGGATTGCCCGAACGACTCGCCCGCGCGCTGTGCGAATCGTGCGCCATCGACCCCGCCGCCCCCGGCGCGTCGCTCCATCGCACGCCCCGCCTCGCGCTCGTCGATGCCGTCATCCAGACCCGACTCCCCGTCACCGGCGACCGCGGCTTCACCTTCGCCGAGGCCACCGCCGGCGGCGTGCCCCTCTCCGAAGTCAACCTCGCCACCATGGAAAGCCGCCTCTGCCCCGGCCTGCACCTCTGCGGGGAGATCCTCGACGTCGACGGCCGCGTGGGCGGGTACAACTTCCAATGGGCCTGGTCCAGCGGCTGGATCGCCGGCACCAGCGCGTGAACGACGCCCTTCGGTCCCTCCGAATCCAACGCACACCCACCTTAAGGGCCCGAAGGGCCCACGAGCGTTGCCACGAGTGACCGAACCCGCGAAGCGGGTGAGGGAACTCGTGGACACGCGCCGAGTCGCGCCAGGCCCCGCGAGGGGCCGACGACCACACCTCATCCCTCGCCCGCCCCTCGCGGGGCGGCTTCCCGCATCACGCCACACGGCGGGTTCAACTCACCCGCCGCTACGCCCTTCGGTCCCTCCGAATCCAACGCACACCCACCTCAAGGGCCCGAAGGGCCCACGAGCGTTGCCACGAGTGACCGAACCCGCGAAGCGGG
>JBAXFU010000016.1:0-43836 GCA_037139735.1 Phycisphaerae bacterium | reverse complement strand
CGTCACAAGTCAGGTGATTCCGTGCTGGAGTTCCAATAGTTCAACGCCCTGCTAGTGGTCTGAGTCAGAACAATGTTGACAATGGCGCAACCGGCGAGGTGGGCGGTGCGGATCTCCTACAAAGGAGCTTCGCATGGGCAGACCTCTGGTCGAATTGACGTTGACCGACGATGTGTTCCGTCCCCCCAACGCGCTGGGCGCAAGCGTGGCGGCCGTGCGTCCTCCCCCTCACGCCGGGCACGCCTTGGCAAGGTCCACCGTGGCTCCGGGGCTGTCCACCGCGAGGCCGCCCGTCGCGGCGTCGCCCACCGCCAGGCTCATCGCCCGCAACTCGCGGATCAGGTGGGCCAACTCGCCGCGCACGGGCGCGGTGAAGATCATCGCCTCGTCGCTGATGGGGTGGCGGATGCCCAGCGTGCAGGCGTGCAGCGCCTGCACGTCCATCAGCTCGCGCCCCGAGACGTCGTGGAACGGCCGGCCGCCGTACATGTCGTCGCCCACGATCGGCCAGCCCAGGTGCGAGAGGTGCACGCGGATCTGGTGCGTGCGGCCCGTCTTGAGCTCGAGCTCCACCAGCGTGAAGTGCGTCGTGTCGGTCGGGCCGCCGTTGCGAGGGCCCTTGAGGAAGCGATCGTCGATGCGATACCGCTCCCGCACGCGGCAGATCGTCACGGCGTTCTTGCCCAGCTCGTCGTGCCGCACCACCGTCTTCTCCCGGTACCCCTTCTCGCGCGAGGGGTGGGGGCCCAGGGGCAGGTCGATCACCTGCACGTTGGGCTCGACCTTGCCGTGCACCACCGCGATGTACCGCTTGTCCACCCGCCGGTGCTCGAACTGATGCCCCAGCTTCCAGTGCGCCTCGTTGCGCTTCGCGAAGACGATGCAGCCGCTCGTGTTGCGGTCGAGCCGGTGCACCACGCCGGGCCGCGCGAACTCCTTGCCCACCGCCGACAGCTCGCCCCCGGTCGCCGAGCGGTGGCGGAAGTGGTACGCCAACGCGTTCACCAGCGTGCCGTGCAGGTTCGAGCGGGCGGGGTGCACGATGATGTCCGGCGGCTTGTTGAGCACCAGCATGTGCTCGTCCTCGAAGAGGATGTCGAGGGGGATGTCCTCGGGCGGGATCTCCCCGCTCGGCGGCGGCGGCACCACCACCTCGACCACGTCGCCCTGACGCAGCACCGTCGAGGCCTTGGGGATCCGCTGGTTCACCAGCACGCCCCCCTCGTCGATGAGCCGCTGAAGCTGCGTGCGGCTCATGAACGTGATGCGGTCGGTCAGATATCGGTCCAGCCGCTTCTGCAAGTCGCGACGCAGCGAGAAGACGACCCGACGAAGCTCCTCGTCGTCCTCGAGGCCGGCCTCCGCCGCGGCGTCGAGGGCCTTGCGCATCGCTTCGCCGTCGACGGCCCCGCCGGGCAGGATGAAGCCGCTGGCGAAGGCAACGTCCGCCGCGTCGTCATCGGCGGGTGACGGCGTGCGCTGGGGGCGTTGCGACTTGGCACCCCGCTGCGGGTGGAATGGACCGGCGGGAGACATGGATCAGACCGACTCGGGGACCACGACCTGGTCCGTTCGTGACGCCGCGGGCTTACTTGGGGGCGGCGGGTTCGGTGGGCGGAACGACGGGCTGCGGGGCCACCGGCTGAGCGGGCGTCGACTCGGGCGTGGCCCCGGGCTCGACCTTCACCGGCTCGAGGTTCATCGTGCTCGGCGTGGCGGCCGGGGCGGGCTCCGCTTCGGCGATGGTGGGGAGTTCGGCCTTGGGGAGCAGGGCGGGCACGTTGGCGAGCGAGTCGATGGATGCCGCCCTGTCCTTGGCGATGGTGCCCTGCATGGCCAGGGTGGTGCCCGCGGTCATCTGCTCGATCTGGGCGTAGAGCGTCTTGGCCTTGGCGAAGTCGCGTTCGCACTCGGCGATGGCGGCGAGGCCGAAGGTGGCGCCCACCGCAAAGACGCGGCGGGCGGGGTCGGTACCGGCCTCGGCCGCCACCTGCGTGTAGAGGTCGGAGGCCTTGGCGAGGTATTCCTTGCGGACGTCGGGGGTCAGCAGGTCGTCGGCGTTCTCGAGCTTGCCCTCGGCGTCGATCTTGGCGCCCGCCTTCACGCCCCGGCGGACCGCGCTCAGGTAGAGGTCGGCGGCTTCAAGGCGGGCGAGGATGCCCACCGAGCGGGTGGAGCCCACGGTCTGGGCGACGGCGGCGACGCTCTCGGGGCTGGCCCCGTCGGCACCGGCGCGGACGGCCTCGAACTCCTCGAAGGCGCGATCGACCTTTTGGGCCTGCTGGGTGTCCCACCAGCGCTTGGCGGTGGTGCCGCCGCCCAGGAGGGCGACGATGAGCAGCATCCAGACCCCGTAGGTGCGGAGGAACTCGATGAAGTCTTCGTTGAGCCGGCTCTCTTCAAGGCCGGCGCGTTCGCGGATTTGGGCTTGCCGTTGGTCCATGGGGTTGTTCCGAGTGCGTGAACCGGAATGGTAGGGGCGCGGGGGGAAGGACGGTGCCGTGGCGGCATCCCCGGGCGGGGGGCCGGCGAGGGCTGGTCAGGCGGGGGGCGAGGCGTCGGGTGCGGAGCGGCAAACCCGCCGCGGAGCACACGTTGGCGTGCGAGGGCATGTATACTCATGGCGTGGACACCGGGCCGAGCGCGCAAAGGGTGGCGCGACGTGCAACGGATCGGCGTTAGCGCGTCCGAGCACGAGCCATGCGTCGGGTCGCCGCGGTGGAGCGGCACGTTTCCCGGACGCCGGTGGGTCGCAGGGCAGGGTCGCGCCGCTGAGCATGGTTCGTCAGGCCGAGCGAGTCCGTCACCGAGCGTGACGGATCGACGCGCGGCGCGAGATCGCCCCCTTCACAGACTGTTCACGAGATGGCCACCATTTCAGCACGCACGTCGTTCCTTCACGGGCAGTGGACCGCTTCGGATTCGGCGCAGCTCTACGGCATCGCCGACTGGGGCAAGGGGTACGTCTCGGTCAACGCGGCGGGCAACGCCACGGTGCTGCCGACAAAGGACGGCTCGAAGCAGATCGACCTGCACGAGGTGGTGCAGGGGCTCAAGGAGCGAGGCGTTCACACGCCGGTGCTGCTGCGCTTCAACGACCTCCTGGCGCACCGCCTCAAGGAGATCCGCAAGGCCTTCGACGACGCCATCGCCGACCAGGGCTACCAAGGGCCCTATTCGTGCGTCTATCCGATCAAGGTGAACCAGCAGCGCCACATCTGCGAGCAGATCGCGAGCCTGGCGGTCGACCTCAACTTCGGTCTCGAGGCGGGCAGCAAGCCCGAGCTGCTGGCGGTGCTGGGGCTTTCGGCGGTGGCGGGGGGGCCGGGCGTCAACGGGATGCCCATCATCTGCAACGGCTTCAAGGACAGCGAGTTCATCGAGACGGTGACGCTGGCGACCAAGCTGGGCCGCAACATCATCCCCGTGGTCGAGAAGTTCAGCGAGCTCGAGCTGGTGGTCAAGCACGCCAAGGCGTACAACGTGCGGCCCAAGATCGGCCTTCGCGTGAAGCTCTCGGCCCGCGGCGCGGGCCGCTGGGAGGGCTCGGCGGGCGTCCGCAGCAAGTTCGGCCTCTTCGTGAGCGAGGTGCTCAAGGCCGTCGAGTATCTCAAGCAGCACGGGATGCTCGACTGCCTCAACCTGATCCACTGCCACGTCGGGAGCCAGCTCTACGACATTCGCGTCCTCAAGAACGCCATCAACGAGCTGACGCACGTCTACTGCGAACTCCACAAGATGGGCGCGGGCCTGACGATGCTCGATATCGGCGGGGGCATGGGCGTCGACTACGACGGCAGCCAATCGGCGTGGTCGAGCTCGATCAACTATTCGGTCGCCGAGTACGCGGCGGACGTCGTCTACCGCATCAAGAGCGTCTGCGACGACGCGGGCGTGCCCCACCCGATGATCCTCAGCGAGTCGGGCCGCGCCATGGTGGCCTATTCGAGCGTGCTGGTGATGGACGTGCTGGGCACCAGCCGCTTCGAGGCTGATCCCGACATGCCCGCCATCGAGGCCGCGATGAAGCGCGAGGTCGAGAAGGGCGGCGAGGTGCCTCAGCCCCTCAAGGACCTTCTCGACTGCTACCGCAACCTCGGCGATCGCAACACCACCGAGTGCTTCCACGACGCGACGCAGGCCCGCGACGAGGCGATGAGCCTCTTCAGCCTGGGCTACATGAGTCTCGAGATGCGGGCCGCCACCGAGCAGCTCTTCTGGGCCATCGGCCACAAGATCATCGCGCTCTGCGGCCGCAAGGGCGAGCTGCCCGAGGACTTCGAGGCCCTGCCCGAGCTCCTCTCCGACATCTACTTCTGCAACTTCTCGCTCTTCCAGAGCATGCCCGACTCGTGGGCCATCGACCAGCTCTTCCCCATCTGCCCCATCCACCGTCTCAACGAGCAGCCCACCCGCCGGGCCATCCTCGCCGACATCACCTGCGATTCCGACGGCAAGATCGACCACTTCGTCGACAAGCGCGTCGACAAGAAGTGTCTCGAACTGCACGAGGTCCGCGACCTGCCCGGCGAGGCCGCGGGCGTCGAGCCGTATTACGTCGGCGTCTTCCTGCTGGGCGCGTACCAGGAGATCCTGGGCGACCTGCACAACCTCCTGGGCGACACGCACGCGGTGCACCTGAGCATCGACGACAGCGGCGCGTGGGAGATCGAGGAAGTGATCGAGGGCGATACGGTCGAGGAAGTGCTCAAGTACGTGCAGTACGACCCCGAGGACCTCAAGCGGGCCATGCGGCTCGACATCGAGGCCGCGTGCCGCCAGGGGCGAATCACGCTCGCCGAGGGCAAGAGCCTGCTCAAGTTCTACGACGACGGCCTCGAGGGGTACACGTACCTCGAGGAGTGAGTCGCCTTCACGATGATGCCGGGTTCAGCGATGTTCCCTTCCCTGCCGCGAAGTCTCTCCCTTGCCGGATTCGTGCCGGCTCCGGATGCGCCGTGGGGAGGCACGCCGCGTGATGTCATCGAGTGGGCCGCGGCCCGGGGCGTGCAACGCCTTCACCTCGATGTCACGTGCGCGGGCATCCGTCCGCGAGAACTCGATCGTTCCGCCCGGCGCGACTTGGCCGCCCTCTTCCGTCGGCTCCGCCTCACGCTCGGCGGCATCGACGCATGGATTCCTCCGGACCACTTCGTCGATCCGCGGCATGTCGATCGTGCCGCCGCCGCCGCCGTGACGGCCTGCGATCTCGCCTCGGAACTCGCCTCCCTAGGCGCGTGCGTCCAGCGGCCCGCGGTGAATCTGCACGTGGCCGGCTCGACCTCGGCCGCGGTCAGGACCTCGTTGGCGCACGCCGCGGAGACCGCGGGCGTGCCGATCGCGGATCATCAGTGGCCGCCCTCGGAACTGCAGACGCCCGGAGCCGCCCTGGGCGTGGGCTTCGATCCCGCGGCCGTGCTGATGGCGGGCGAGACCGACCCTTGCAAGGCCCTCGTGGCCATCGCCCGGCGGGTGGTCGCGGTGCGGTTGTCGGATCTGTCGTCGCTGGGCCGCGTCCCGCCGGGGGAAGGGCGGTTCGACGTGATGGCTTATGAGGTCGCCGTCGCGACGGCGGTGCCGGGGGCCTGCCTGACGGTCGATTCGAGGGGCATGGGCCGCGACGCGCTGCTTCGCCTGCCGCCCTTGGCGACGCCAGCGGCCGGCTGATCGACCGAGCCGTTCGCGACGTACCCTCGCTGCGTCATGTCCACTCATCATGCCGGCTCATCACTCCGCGGACGCGTCGCCATTGTCACGGGCGCGTCGGCGGGCATCGGCGAGGCCATCGGCCGCGCCTTCCACGCCCACGGGGCCTCGCTGGTCCTCAACGCGAGGCGTGTCGAGCGACTCAAGGCCGTGGGCGACTCGCTGCCCGGTTCGACGTGCGTCGCGGGCGATGCCGCCGATGGCTCGGTCATCGCCGCCATGCTCGACGGCGCGAAGGCCGCCTTCGGACGCGAGGCGGACCTGGTGGTGGTGAACGCCGGGCGAGGCCTGAACGGTTCGGTGATCACGTCCGACACGGCGGCGTGGGAGGAGATGGTCCGCACGAACGTGCTGGGTGCGGCACGGCTCATCCGCGAAGCCGGCCTCCGCATGGCGGCTGCGTCGCAGGGCCGAAGCGGACCCGACACGCTCGTTGCGCCTCGCGACATCATCGTGATCGGCTCGATCGTGGGTCGCCACGTGTCGCCTTTTTCATCGATGTACGGGGGCACGAAGTTCGCGGTGCACGGCATGGTGGAGGGCGTGCGACGCGAGTTGGCTCCCAAGGGCGTGCGGGTCTCGCTGATCGCCCCGGGCTTTGTGGTCTCGGAGTTCCAGGGCGTGGCGGGCTACGACCCCAAGTGGGTCGACGACGTGTTCCAGCGGATCGGTCCGCCGCTGGTGCCCGACGACATCGCGAGGACCGCGTCGTTCATCGCCTCGCAGCCCGCGGGCGTGCACGTGGGCGACATCGTCATTCGTCCGACGCGACAGGACTACCCCTGAACAGGATGGCCCCTGCCATGCCCACGGCGGTCTGCATCGGCAACTTCGACGGCGTGCACGTGGGGCACGAGGCCATCACGCGCGCCGCGAGGCGATTGGTCGGTCGCGAGGGTCGCGTGGTGGCCATGGCCTTCGATCCGCACCCGATCTCGGTGCTCCGGCCGTCGCTGTCGCCCGCCCGGCTGACGACGTTCGAGACGCGGGCCGCGCTGCTCCGCAAGGCGGGCGCCGACGAGGTGATTCGCCTGGAGCCCACCGCGTCGCTCCTGCAGCAGGAACCCGACGAGTTCCTGCACGCCGTGGTCAGTCGCCACGGGGCGACGCACGTGGTGGAGGGGCACGACTTCAGGTTCGGCCGCGGCGCGAGGGGGAACCCTCGCACGCTCGGCATCCTCTGCGAGGCGTGGGGCCTTGCCACCGAGATCGTCGCGCCCGTCGAGGTCGACCTCGCGGATCAGCACATCGCGCGTGCCTCGAGCAGCCTGGTGCGGACGCTCGTCGGCGCGGGGCGCGTGCAGGACGCCATTCGCGTGCTGGGCCGGCCGTATTCGGTCGACGGCGAGGTGGTTCGCGGCGATCAGCGAGGACGCACCATCGGCTTTCCGACGGCCAACGTCGCCGCCACCACCATGCTGCCCGGCGATGGCGTCTACGCGGCCCTCGCCACGCTCCCCTGCGGCACGACGCACGCGGCGGCGGTGAATGTCGGCGCACGGCCCACCTTCGCGGGCGTCGAACGACGCATCGAGGCGCATGTCATAACCGCCGCGCCGCCGGCGGGGTATGGATGGCGCCTCCGGCTGGAGTTCCTGGCGTGGGTGCGGGATCAGGTTCGATTCGACGGTCCCGAGCGGCTGGTCAGGCAACTGGCTTCCGATGCCGCCCGCGCCGCGGCGTTCGCGCGCGCGGTCACCGGCTGAACCGCGACGGACGCGCTCACTTGGGCTGCTGCGCCGGGACGGGGGCGGCGGGGGTCTCCTTCTTGACCTTCCGCTCGAGCCGGCCGAAGTAGTGCTTCACCGCGTCGTGGAACTCGCGGGGAATCTGCATCGACTCCATCGCCTCCGACGCCTCGCGGCTTCCCGCCTCGACGACCGTCGAGAACTCCGCCGTCGATTCGCCCTTCACCGCTTCGCCATAGACGAGGCGGCTGCCGATGATCGCGCCCGCCTGCGTCTGCACGGAGGCCTTTTCCTTCTTGTACTGGAAGTCGGCGGCGAGCGCTTCGGGGCTCGCGCCGCCGGAACTCTGGCCGGGCCCGCCGCTGCCCGAACCCTGCCTGCCCGCCGACTCGCCGGGCTTCCAGCCGCCGGTCGAGCCCTTGCCCGCCTTCTGGCCCGGCTTGTCGCACTGGCCGCCGAGGCACTCGCCCAGTTCCGCGAGTTGGCTCTTGGCCTGCTCGAGGGCGGCATCGAGGTTCTGCATGTCCTCGGAGAGCATCTCCGATTCGGAGAGTTCCTTCTCGAGCGACTCCATGCCCTCCTGGCCCTCCTGCTGCAGGCCGTCTTGCGTCATGCCCTGCGCCATCTTCGACATGCCCTCGCCCATGCGGCCGGCCTTGTCGCACGCCTTCGATGCGCTCTTGGCCATCTCGAGCATCTGCTGCTTCTGCTCGTCCGACATCGGCGTCTGCTCGAGGGCCTTCTTGAGGGCTTCGGGGTCCTTCATCGCCTGACGGGCGAGCTCTTCGGCGGTCTTCTTGTCGAGGCCGGCCTTCTGGAGCGCCTTGGCGACCTGCTCGTGATTCTCGGCGAGGTCCTTGAGCTGCTTGGAGAGCTGCTGCATCTGGGCCTTGGCCTTTTCCTTTTCCTGGGCGGACATCGAGCCGTCGGCCATCTTCGAAGCGAGTTGCTTGAGTTCTTCCTGGGCCTTGTTGAAGTCGCCGCGGGAGAGGGCGCGAGAGAACTCGTTGAGGGGGCCGTCGCCGGGTTGCTTGAGTTGGCGCATCGCCTCCTTCTGGGCCGCCGCTTGAGCCGCCTTCTCCCCCTCCTTCTCGGACTGCAGGCGATCGGTCAGGTCGGTGAGGTTGCGGATGGCCTCGCGACGGAGCGACTCGGGATCCTGATCCTTGGGCATCTGCTTCTCGGGGTCGTCCTTCTTGCCCTCGGCGGGTTTCTCGGGGAGTTGGATGTTGGCCTTCGCCAAGGCGGCCTTGATTTCCTGCTCCTTGCGATCGAGGTCGGCCTTCACGTCCGCCACCGCCTGGAGTTTCTGCTCCTTGGCGACCTGCTCGGCCCGCGAACCCAGCAGGTCCATCGGCGACAGGAACCGGGCGACCAACGCGAGCGTCAGGCCCAACGCGAGCGGCACGGGCCACAGGCGCGGCGCGGTGATCGGAAGCGAGTCGCCGACCCGCACCGTCTTGGCCACCGCCGCGGCATTCTCGACGACGGCCTTCGACCACGGGTCGTCCTGCACCCTGACGCACATGGCGGTGCTGAGCGATTCCTTCAGGCCGGCGCGATCGTCGATGATTCGAGCCACCGACAAGGGCCCGCGGCGTGCGGCGACGCTCCAGACCACCGCGGCGACGACCCATGCGCCCGCCGCCGCCCATGCGATCGTGGTCCACGGGAGCGACCACGCGAAGAGGCGATCGGCGATGAGCGTCAGGAGCAGCAGCGTCAGCACCGCGCAGGCCGTGAGCGTGAGGGTGCGGAGCGTGTCGGCGAGCCAAAGCCGCCGCGAAGCTTGCCCCAGCACCTGCTTGATCTCGTCCATGGCGTTCCTCTTCCGCGACCGGGCGGACCGAATCGGTACGACCCCTGCCGAAACCCTATCGGTTCGGGGCGAGCGTGACTTCCTCCATGATGATACGGATGAGCAGGAACTCCGGGTTCACGCCCCGACATGCGGGCGGGAGGGCCGTCCGGGCAGGGAGGCGGTCGGTCGGCCGTTCCGGGCTTCTACGATTTGGACAGATGTCGCAACCGGCGAACAAGTCCATCATGCGATCCCTCGGGGAGTTCTGCGGTCACGTGCTCAAGGGCGTGCGGACGGATCCCGCCGCGCCCGGAGGTCCTGTCTCCCGCGTGGCTCGCGAGCGGGTCGAGGAGGAACTTCGCGACACGCCCGCCGGGCGGGTGCTGGTGAGGCGAACGGTGATCGAGGAGATCCTTGTCCCCTCCGCGCCTCCGAATGTCGCCGACGCGACCCGCGACGATGGCCGTCGTGATGGCCCTCGTGACGGGGCTCGCTAGCGGGGTCCGCGGGCGGAACGCGTTGACGGGCCGGACTATTCTCCTGCTCGATGGCGTTGCTCTCGGTCAACATCGATCACGTCGCGACGGTTCGTCAAGCACGCTACCGCCAGTCGTCCCATCACGGCGAACCCGACGTCGCACGCATCGTCTCCGACGTCGAGATCGCCGGCGCCGGCGGCATCACCGTGCACCTTCGCGAGGACCGGCGCCACATCACCGATCGTGACGTCGACCTGCTCCGAGGCCTCGTCCGCGTGAAGTTCAACCTCGAGATGGCCGCCACCGACGAGATGGTGGCCATCGCCGCCCGCGTTCGGCCGCACACGGCGATGCTGGTGCCCGAGGGTCGCAACGAGGTGACGACCGAGGGCGGGCTCGACGTGGCGGGTCAGCGGACGCGGCTCGCGTCGGTCGTGGCGTCGCTCAAGCGAGCCGGTTGCATCGTCTCGGCCTTCATCGACGCCGACCCCGCGCAGATCGATGCCGCCGCCGACCTTGGCTTCGACGTCTGCGAGGTTCACACCGGTCCCTATGCCGACGCCTTCCTCGCCTGCGGCGGGGATGACCGCGACGCCCTCCTGGGCTCGCGTCGACAACTCGTGCGGGCCGCCGGCGAGCGGATCCTGCGTCACGGGATGCGATTCAACGCCGGCCACGCCCTCAACTATTCCAACGTCGGATGGGTCGCGTCGCTGCCGGGTTTGAGCGAACTTCACATCGGCCACGCCATCGTGGCCCGTGCGATGCACGTCGGCATGGGCGAGGCCGTCCGCGAGATGAAGCGGTGCATCCACGCCGGACTTCTCGAGTCGCACGTGCGCCGCGAGGCCGGGCCGGATCGGTCGCCTCGATCCGGGGGCGTGTCGTGAGGCAGCCTAGCACGGCTCCTGTCTGGGCGACGACTCCGACCACGTCGGCCGGCGTCGCCCGATTCCTGCGGCAACTCGGCGCCGAGTCGGCGGCCAACGTGGCCGCCCTCGATTCGCTCGCGACGATTCCGGCCGGGGCGAGG
Organism: Phycisphaerae bacterium; assembly: GCA_037139735.1. Lineage (GTDB taxonomy): Bacteria > Planctomycetota > Phycisphaerae > Phycisphaerales > UBA1924 > UBA2402. The sequence goes on along the minus strand of JBAXFU010000016.1, from coordinate 33,129 downwards.
GGGCTGCCCCCGCACGACCGCGCGATGCAACTGCTGCCGCACAACCAGTTGGCCCGCTCGGTATGGCTGGCCCGCCTGCAAGGCGTCGCGCATGAGCGGCCCAACGACTGGTTCCCGGCATGGTCGACCGATCTGACCCGCGAGGCCTGCGAGCGCAACGACGCGGCGTGGGGCGAGTGGCTCGCGTCGCTCGGCGAGTCGGACATGGCCCGGACGGTTCGCTACGTCAGCAGCGAGGGGCAGGCCTATCGAAACCGCGTGGACGACGTCCTGATTCACGTCTTCAACCACTCGACCTACCACCGGGGCCAGTTGGCCCGGCTCGTGACCGAGTGCGGGGGTCTGGCGGCGTCGACCGACTACGAGGCGCCCGCGGGCGTCGCCCCGCCTCCGGTCGAAGGCGTCGGGAGCGTGGCGAGATTCCGCAGGCAACTCGAGGCCGAGATCTGGGCCGATCGGGCCTCGCTCGAGTCGCTGGCGACCGTGCCGTCGGTGTCGAGGTCGCTCCCGCGGTTCGAGCGGGCGATGCGACTGCTGCCGCACAACCAGTTGGCCCGCTCGGTATGGCTGGCCCGCCTCAAGCAAGTGTCGCACGAGCGGCCCGCGGACTGGTTTCCGTCATGGACGGCCGAACGGACGCTCGAGGCCTGCGACCGCAACGATCGCGAGTGGGGCGAGCATCTCGCGTCGCTCGCGGACGCGGAGGTGTCGCGGACCATCCGGTACGTGACCGGCGACGGCCAGTCCCACGAGATCAAGGTCGAGGACGTGCTCATCCACGTCTTCAACCATTCGACCTATCACCGTGGTCAGTTGACGAGGCTCGTGACCGTCTGCGGCGGTCGCCGGGCATCGACGGATTACATCGTGTTCACCAGGGTGAAGGAGTGAGTCGCCCGCCGCGTCGGGCCGTTGGCGTTCGAGGTTGTGCATGCCGGAGCCGTTGAGCAAGGACGTGATCATCGATCAGGACGGCGCGATGCGCTATCTCGCCGCGCGTCTGAACGTCGAGACGAGTTCGCCGTCGTCGATCGACGCCGCGAAGGTCTTCACGCTCGACCGCATGCGGTCGCTGCTGGAGTCGATGGGGCGACCTCATCTGGCGTATCCGGTGGTGCACGTGGCGGGCAGCAAGGGCAAGGGGAGCGTCTGCGAGATGATCGCGGCGGGCCTTTCGGGCGGCGGAGTCCGGGCGGGGCTCTACACCTCGCCGCACCTGCAACGCATCAACGAGCGGATCCGCGTGGCGGGGGTGGAGATCGACCCTGCTCGGTTCACCGAACTGGTCCGTGAGGTGGCCGGACATGCCGAGAAGGTCGAGCGGCCGGGCGACCCGTGCACGTACTTCGAACTGTTGACGGCGGTGGCGTTCGCGCACTTCGCGGCCGAGCGGGTCGACGCGGCGGTGATCGAGGTGGGGCTGGGAGGGCGGGACGACGCGACCAACGTGGTGGAGCCCGCCGTGTGCGTGATCGGCGCGATCCAGCTCGAGCACACGCAACTGCTCGGCGATTCGTTGGCCGCCATCGCGGCGATCAAGGCGGGCATTCTCAAGAAGGGCGTGCCCGCGGTGACGCTCCCGCAGGATCCCGCCGCCGCCGGGGCGATCGCCGCCCGCGCCGTCGTGGTGGGCGCGCCGCTGCGGGTGGTGGGCGGGGCCGGGGTCGAGTATTCGCACCGGTACGGGCTGCCCGACGGCGCCTCCTCGCGCTCCATGCGGGTCACGCTCAAGGCCGACGGCTTGCACTGGTTGCATGTCGAGGTGCCCTATGCGGGCGAACATCAGGCGTGGAACTGCGGGCTGGCGCTCGCGGCATTGGGGCTGCTCAAGGGTCGCGGGGTTCAGTTCGAGCTCGATGCCGTGTCCAAGGGCATTGCCGCCGCCCCGGGGCGAGGGCGGCTCGAGTGGATGCAGGTGGGCGAGGGTGGCGGGGCTCGCAAGGTCGCCATCGACATCGCCCACACGCCCGATTCGCTCGCCGCGCTCATGCGGGCCCTCTCGGTGGTCTCGTCGCACGAGTCGCTCGTGTGCGTGGTGGGGATCGCGGCCGACAAGGATGTCGACGGGATCCTCCGAGCCGTCGCGGGCGGGGCCGACAAGGTCTTCTTCACCCGTGCGCCCGGGCACCGGCGCGGCGCCGACCCCGAGGATCTGCTCCGTCGCTACGAAGCCGTCGGCGGAGGCATGGCGCAGTGCGTCCTCGACTTCGAGGGGTGCCTCGACGCCGCCCTGCGATCCGCCGGCCCCCGGGACGTGGTGCTGGTGGCCGGATCTCACGTGATCGCCGGCGCGGCGCGAACCTCGGTGGTCCGCCGCTCGAATCGGGGATGATGCTCGGACGCTTTCCGCCCTGTCGGACCGATAGACGAGGCAACGTCCCGCCACCCGCCCACGGAGCGAGCCCATGCCGCCGCCCTTTGCCACGATCATCGCCGCCACCCTCCTCGCGGCCTCCGCGCGGCTCGTGACGGCCGCCGCCCACCAGCCCACCGAGCCGCCGCCGCCGCCCGTGGTCATCGACGGGGGCGACGAGATCAAGGCCTTTCCCGCGCCGGCGCTGTCGCCCGCCGTCACGACGCTCATCGAGGCCTCGTACCTCTCCGATGCCGAGCGAGCGGCGGCCCGCGTGCGTCATGGCGTCTGGACCGAAGCTGATCTGGCCCAGCCCCTCCTCAAGGCCCGTGCGGCGGTGATCCGGGGCGACTGGCTGGATGCCGCCCTGTCCGACCCGGCGGCGGATCCGATCGACCGCGCCGAAGCGATGGTGCGGGCGGGGCGGATGCAAGAAGCCGTCGAGGCGATCGCCGCGTCCGCGGGCCTGCGCGCCTCGCGGGTGCGAGCGGAGGCGATGCTCGAGGGGGGACGCATCCCCGAAGCGATCGCCGTGCTGGAGCAGGCGGTGGGCGTCGTCACCGGCGAGCAATCTCCTCGTGACGGCGACGAGGTGGCCGAAGGCGTTCGGTGTGCGTTGCTCCTGTCGAGATGGAAGCCGGCGGCGGCGACGTCGCACCAGCGGATGCTCGAACTGCTCGGCAAGGCCCGCGACGAACTTGATCGCGTCTCGTGGCGGGCCAACCTCGTCGAGGCGATGCTCCTCTACGAGAAGGACTGGTTCGAGGAGGTCTCGAAGGCCGTCGAGACGGTGCTCTCGCTCAATCCCTCCTGCGCCGAGGCCTATTGGCTCTACGGGCAGATGTGCGTCGACACCTTCGACTTCCCGCGAGCCGAACGCATCGCCACGCGACTCGACGCCTTGAGCGCGCCCTCCCCGTCCATCCACGCCGCCTGCATCCGGGCGTACGTCCGACAGCGCCAGAACGAGGGCGAGGCCGCCGCCTTGCAACTCGATCGGGCGTTGGCGGCCTATCCGGCGTCGCGGCTGCTGCTGGGGCACCGGGCCGCGAGCGTCGCGACGCAGTTCGACTTCGAGCGGGTCGATCGCCTGCTCGAGTCGTATCTCGCAGAGGCTCCGGGTTCGCCGCTCGCGCACTTCCTGGTGGGCCGGGCGATGTCGGGGTCGAGGCAGTATGCGCAGGCGACCACGTATCTCGCGAAGGCGGCCGACATGGCCCCTTCGTGGACCGAACCGGTCGTGGAACTGGGCCTGAGCGAACTGCAGGCCGGGCACGACCAGGCGGCGACCGCGGCCTTGGAGCGGGCCGTGAAGCTCGACCCGTTGCACAAGCGGGCCGCCAACAGCCTGACGCTCCTTCGCGAACTCGCCGGATTCGTCTCCGTGACCAGCGAGCACTTCACGGTGCGATGCAAGCCCGGCGTCGACGAACTCGTCGCGCGCGAGATGCTCGGCCCGCTCGAGGCGATCTTCCGTCGCGTCACCGGCAACGGTCCCGGCGGCATCGATCACGCCCCCGCGGGCCGCACGGTCGTCGAGCTCTACCCGAACCATCGATGGTTCGGCGTCCGCATCACGGGCATGCCCGCGCTGCACACCATCGCGGCGGCGACCGGTCCGGTGATCGCCATGGAGGCGCCCCGCGAGGGTCCCGGACACATGGGCTCCTTCGACTGGCGTCGCGTGGTGCAGCACGAGTACACGCACACCGTCACGCTCTCGCGGACGAGCAATCGCCTGCCGCACTGGTTCACCGAGGCGGGCGCGGTCTACCTCGAGGACTCGCCGCGGGACTACTCGACGGTGCAGATGATGACGATGGCCTTTGAGACCGATCGCCTCTTCGATCTCGACACCATCAACATCATGTTCGTGCGTCCCAAGCGACCGACGGACCGATCGCAGGCCTATGCGCAAGGGCACCTGATGTACGAGTACATCATCGAGCGCTTCGGGGCCTCGAGCCCGCTGCGTCTCATGGACCTCTACGCCAGGGGCGTTCGCGAGTCGGCGGCCTTCAAGGAGGTACTCGGCGTCGATCGGCCCGAGTTCCTCGCGAGCTTCAAGCAATGGCTGCGGGGCAAGCTGCAGGAGTGGGGGACGGTCCCGACCGACGCCGCGCCGAGCATCAAGACGCTCCTCGAGCGCGATGCGAAGGCCGCCGGCGCCGAGGTCGACGAATCGGGCGCGACGGCCGCCCAGGTCGAGGCGTGGCTCCGCGAGTTCCCAGCCAATCCGTTCGTGCTCGAGCAGGCCGTCACGCTCGGGCTCAAGGCCTCGGGGGGCAAGGCCGTTCCCGACCTGCTGCCGCTGCTGGAGCGCTATGCCGCCGCACGCCCGGTGGATCCGATGCCCCACAAGCTGCTGGCGTCGTATCACCTCGCTTCGGCCACCCCCGAGCGGGCCGTGCCGCACCTTGAGTACCTCGACGCCCGCGAGCAGCATTCGCCCGGCTATGCGGCGGAACTGGCCCGTCGTCACGCCGCCGCGGGCGACATGACGCGGGCGGTGGAGAAGGCCACGCGGGCGACGCAGATCGCGCCCTACGACCCGTCGTACCGCGAGCTGGCGGCGACGATCGCGCTCCGGGCGGGCGATCGCGCGATGGCCGAGCGGCACATCCGCGCCTTGACGACGCTCGAGCCGGATCGCGAGATCCACAAGCGGCGGCTCGAGGCCCTCACGAAGCTTCCGCCGCAGTGAGCCGGGCTCAGGCCGAGATCGTCGATTCGTCGGGCCAGCCGCTGGTGGCGACGAACCACGCCCGGAGTTCGCGCACGATGGCGTCGGGCTTCGAGGTTCGTTCGAACCGCATGATCGGCCCGAGGGTCACCTTGGCCCGGCTGGTTCGCCACAAACTCTGCCAGGCCTGCGGGGCTTGGGGCGTGTCGGTGATGAAGACCGGCAGCACGGGCACGCCCGTCTTGGCGATCACCAGCCCTGCGCCCGCCATGAATGGACGCAGCCGGCCCGGCGGACGCTCGATCCCCCCCTCCGGGAAGATGCCCAGCACGCCCCCGGCCTCGACATGGCGGATCGCCTCGCGGAGACTTCGCGTGTCGCCCCGCGCGTTGGCGTCGACGCCGATGATCGACAGCCACTCCCAGACGCGATCGCACGACGCCAGCATCATGTCGCGGGCCATCATCCAACGAATCTCGGGAACCACCACCGACTGCACCAGCAGCGGATCGGCGCCCGCCGTGTGGTTGCAGACCACGATCAGCGGCCCGGCGACCGGCACGTGGGCCCACGCGACCTTCCGGCGACTCATGCCGTGCAGGACCCTCGCGTAGACCTGCACCAATCGATAGACGATGCCCGTGAAGACGTCGCCCTCCCGGGGCGTTCCCGTCGTGATCCAGCGGCTCAAGGCCGCCACGGCGAGCCAGGCGGCCGCGAGCAGGATGATCGACCAGGTCGACACGCGGACGAAGGTTAGCACTCACTAAACTCATGATCCATGCGGGGCCGGGCGTCGTACCCTTGCGACATGGCGGACCTGTGGCAATCGAGGCGAGAGGAGGCCAGGCGAGGCGCCGCGCCCCTGGCCGTGCGCATGCGTCCCGCCTCGCTCGACGAGTTCGTGGGCCAGTCGCACATCCTGGGCCCCGGTCGGCTTCTTCGGCGGATGCTCGACGCCGACGCCGTCGTGAGCATCATCCTCCACGGTCCGCCGGGCACCGGAAAGACGACGCTCGCCGAGTTGATCGCCAGGACCGGCAAGCGGGTCTTCGTCCATGAGAACGCGGCTTCGGTGGGGGTCAAGCGCATCCGCGAGATCGTCGACGAGGCGGCGCGGCGACTGGAACTCGAACGCAAGCGGACGATCCTCTTCCTCGACGAGATCCACCGCTTCACCAAGGCCCAGCAGGACGTGCTGCTGGGCGACGTGGAGCGGGGCGTCATCACCCTCGTGGGGGCCACCACCGAGAACCCGCTCTTCGCGGTCAACTCCGCGCTCGTGAGCCGCAGCACGCTCTTTCGCCTCGAGCCCGTGCCCGAGGCCGACATCGTCGTCGCCCTCCGCCGCGCCGTCGCGGATCCCGCCCGCGGGCTGGGCGGACTGAAACTCGACGTGCGCGACGAGGCCTACGCCCTGTGGGCCAAGCGGTGCGACGGCGACGTCCGCAAGGCCCTCACGGCCCTCGAGGTCGCGGCCCTCTCGAGCCGCGCGCCCCAGGCGTCCGATGCCGCCGCGACGCCCGCGGTGATCGATCTCGCCGTCGCCGAGGACTCGATTCAGGCCAAGGCCATCGTCTACGACGCGGGCGGCGATGCCCATTACGACGCGGCGTCCGCCCTCATCAAGTCCGTCCGGGGCAGCGATCCCGATGCGGCCCTCTACTGGCTGGCCGTCATGCTCGAGGCCGGCGAGGACGTGCGCTTCATCGCCAGGCGTCTGGCGATCCTGGCCAGCGAGGATGTCGGCAACGCGGATCCTCGCGGCATCATGGTCGCCGCCGCCGCGTGGGAGCTTGTCGAACGCATCGGCATGCCCGAGGCCCGCATCACCTTGGCGCAGGCCGTGACGTACCTGGCGTGCGTGCCCAAGAGCAACGCGAGCTATCTCGCGATCGATGCCGCCCTCGCGGACGTGCGGGAGGGGCGGACCGTGCCCGTTCCCATGCACATCAAGGATTCGAACGTGCGCAAGGCGGCGGAACGCTCGGCGGGCACGGTCACGGGCGATGGGTACGACTACGCGCACGACCATCCCGACGCGATGGGCCTTCAGGACTACCTCGGGGTCGACCGTCGCTACTACGAACCCACCATGCGGGGCGCCGAGCGGCAGCTCGCCGAACACCTCGAACGGGCCCGTGCCGCCCGGGCCGCCGCCAAGGAGCATCAGCCGTGACCGGCGACGCTGCACCATCGGTGAAGGAGGCCAAGGCCGCCCTGCGACGCGACATCGAGCGGCGGCTGGCGGGCATGAGCCCGGCAGCCGCCGCGGTCGCCTCCGGGGCGATCGTCGCCAAGGTCCGGAAACTCGAGTCGTTCCGCACGGCCCGGCGCGTGATGCTCTACGTCCCGATGCGGACGGAGGTCGATGTCGGCCCCTTGGCGGTCGAAACGCTGGCGGCGGGCGGAGAGGTGTGTCTGCCGGCCTTCGACGTGGCGAGTCGCACGATGTGGGCGGTGGGGCTGGAAGGCCCATGGTCGCCCGAGGCATGGCCACAAGGGCGGCTGGGCGTCCGCATCGCGCGTGGCGAGCGCGTGGTCGACGCGGCGAGCATCGATCTCGTCATCGTGCCCGGCGTGGCGTTTGATCACGCTGGCCATCGCCTCGGGCGCGGCATGGGGTTCTATGATCGCTTTCTCCGCGACACCGGGCTCGAGGCGGTGTCGATCGGCGTGGCCTTCGAGGAGCAACTGGTCGAGCGTGTGCCCTGTGAAGCCGGCGACGTGCCGCTTCGCGTGGTGATCACGAACGAGCGATGTCTTCCCGTCGAGGCGCGATGATCGAGACGCGCCGGTCGCGTGTCGCGGCGTCCGGCATGGAAGGCCGGGCGATGCGAGTTCCGTCCTCCACGCGGACGGCGCTCGCGAGGAGCATTCACCGCGTGCGAAGGGTCGCGGCCCCTGTCGCATGGCGCGTGTCGATCGACCGCCGGACAAGGATGGATCACCATGGCACTCCCCTCCCAGACTGAACGCAACACGACCGGAACACGTCCCGTGATGTCGCGAGGCGACAGGCGCGGCTCCAAGATGGGTTCCAACGGGTACCTGATCGGCGGGGCCGTCGTGCTCGTCGCCGCGGCGGGTTTCGGGCTGTGGAAGTACGCGGCTCGCGGAGCGGGCGGCAGCTCGCCGTCCCCCGTGGCCGCCTCCGAACCGATCGTCACGGAACCGGTCGGGACCTCTCCGGCGACCTCGGGGGCGACTCCTGCCGTGGCTGCGGCCACGCCGCCCGCATCGACGCTCCCGCCGGTCGAGGTGCGTCAGGGCACGCCGGCCGTGAGCGGGACCATGCCTCCCGCCAACACGAACACCGTTGCGTCGGTTGGCGGCACGCCCGGCGCGTCGGACGTCGCGACGCTGGATCCCACCAAGCCGCTGCCGGTCGACGTGAGCCAGCCCGGCCTTCGCCCGGGTGATCCCCTCCAGCCGACCGGGGCCGGCGGACCTGCCTCGCCTGCGGCGGGCGACGTCGTGGCGACGGGGAGCACGCAGGTCGTGCGTGCGATGATCGAATCGGGTGATCGGGCGATGGCGGCCGGGCGGCTGGTCGAGGCCCGCACGTCGTATGCCCGGGCGTTCATGCACTCGGAGGTCTCGAAGTCGGATCTCGAGGTGCTTCGGCAGAAGCTGACGACGATCAACGAAGATCTGGTCTTTTCGGCGAAGGTGACGCCGGGCGACCCGCTGGTGGAGAGCTACACCGTGGTGGCCGGCGACGCGCTCGACAAGATCCGTCGCAAGCGAGACCTCACCACCGAATGGATGCTGATCCAACGCGTGAACCGCATGGCCAACGCCCACGCGCTCAAGGTGGGGCAGAAGCTCAAGCTCGTCCGTGGTCCGTTCCACGCCGTGGTGCACAAGGCGGACTATCGACTCGACCTCTTCGCCGGCTCGCCCGACGAGCCGGACAACTGGCTCTACATCCGGTCGTTCAAGGTGGGCCTTGGCGACAACAACGGCACGCCGCTGGGGACGTTCCAGATCCGCAACAAGATGCAGAATCCCGATTGGCGGAACCCTCGGACGGGCGAGCGATTCGGCAAGGACGATCCCAAGAACCCCATCGGCGAGTACTGGCTGGGCTGGCAAGGCCTGGGTGATTCAGCGCCGATCACCGGCTACGGCATTCACGGCACCGTCGATCCCGGCAGCATCGGCCAGTCCAAGTCCATGGGCTGCGTGCGTCTGCTCGACGAGGACATCAAGCTCATCTACGAGCTGCTGTCGACCAAGATCAGCGTGGTCCGCGTCGTGCCCTGAGGCGGGCGGCGATCGGCCGGCGGCATGAACATCCGGGCGAATCCAGCCGGCCACCGTTGGTGGCCGGCGTTCGTTGGCGAGGCGAGCCGATTCGTGATCCGATCGGTTTTTTGCACCCCTGCCACGGGGCGATTCGCAACGCCCGGGCGGCATGGTTCGACCCCGCGTCGGCAGGGGAGCGGCGGGGCGTCGGAGGGGCCTTCGCGGCGAGGGCGAGCGACGCCGCGATGAACCTCGGGCACATCGGTATTTCCCGATCGAATCGAGTGCCCGACGCACTCCGGGCGGCGGGTGCGAACCTATGCTTCCGGTCCCTTGCCTTCGGGCTGGGAACGACCCTCGGGAAGGGTCGTCGGAGGCGGGCGGTCGCCGGGGCGCGACCCTAACCGAGTTGACGACGGATACAGACTCGACTTCCCCATGTCCACACCCTCTCCCACCACGGACGGCACCAACGCCAGCACCTCGAGCCTCGACGGCCAATCCCCAGTCTCCGTGCCCGCCATCGGCGCGGTCGACGGCCAGTACGGGGCCGAACAGATTCAGGTGCTCGAGGGCCTTGACGCCGTTCGCAAGCGTCCGGGCATGTACATCGGCGGCACCGGCCTCAACGCCCTTCACCATCTGGTCTACGAGGTTGTCGACAACTCGATCGACGAGGCTATGGCCGGTCACGCCACCTTCGTCGACGTGAGCATCCAGCCCGACGGCTCCTGCACCGTCGTCGACGACGGCCGCGGCATTCCCGTCGAGCCGATGAAGCACGAGGACCCGAACCTCAACGGTCGTCCGGCCGTCGAGATCGTGCTCACCAAGCTCCACGCCGGCGGCAAGTTCCAGCAACAGGGCAGCGCGTACAAGGTCTCGGGCGGTCTCCACGGCGTGGGCGTCTCGTGCGTCAACGCCCTCTCCGACTACCTGACCTGCGAGGTCTATCGCGACGGCAAGGTGCACACCATCGGCTTCGAGCGAGGCCGTGTTTCGTCGCCCTTGGCCTATGTCGGTCCCATCCCCGCCGTGGCGGTCCGTAAGCGGGGCACGTCCGTCACGTTCCGGCCCGATCCCGAGATCTTCCCGGAGACGACCTTCGACGCCACGACGCTGTGCAACCGCCTGCGAGAGCTGTCCTACCTCAACCCCGGCGTTCGCATCCGCTTCACCGACGAGCGAGTCTCCGCCGACGGCACCATCCGCAGCGAGGAGTTCCGCGCCGAGAACGGGCTGCCCGAGTACGTCCAGTACCTGATGTCGGGCAAGACCCATGTCTCCGCGCCGGTGAACGTTCGCCGCGAGGATGCCGAGTCGAGCCTGGTCGCCGAGGTGGCGATGCAGTATCACGACGGGTACAACGAGTCGGTGCTCTGCTTCGCCAACAACATCTTCAACAAGGACGGCGGCACCCACGCCGCGGGCTTCAAGGTGGCCCTGACGCGGGCCCTCAACGCCTACGCCCGCAAGGCGGGAATCATCAAGGAGAAGGATCCCGTCCCGACGGGCGAGGACCTTCGCGAAGGCCTCGTCGCCATCGTCTCGGTGAAGCTGCCGAACCCGACCTTCAACAACCAGCCCAAGGAACGGCTGCTCAATCCCGAAATCGAGAGCTTCGTCGCCACCACCGTGAACCAGGGGCTCGACACGTGGCTCGAGGAGCACCCCGGCGAGGCCAAGCGGCTGTGCATGAAGGGCATCGTCGCGGCGCAGGCCCGCGAGGCCGCCCGCAAGGCCCGCGAGCTCACGCGGCGAAAGAGCGGCCTCGACGGCGGGGGCATGCCCGCCAAGCTTCGCGACTGCCGCACCCGCAACGTCGACGAGAGCGAACTCTTCCTGGTCGAGGGTGATTCGGCAGGCGGCTCGGCCCAGCAGGGCCGCAACGTCGAGACCCAGGCGATCCTGCCCCTCAAGGGCAAGATCCTCAACGTCGAGAAGGCCCGCATCGACAAGATGCTCGCCTTCGAGGAGATCCGCACGCTCATCGCGGCCCTCAAGGTCGGCATCGGCGGCGAGGTCGATCTCTCCCGTCTCCGCTACGGCAAGATCATCATCATGACCGACGCCGATGTGGACGGCAGCCACATCCGTTCGCTGCTGCTCACGTTCTTCTTCCGCCAGATGCGGGAACTGCTCGACCGGGGCCACATCTACATCGCCCAGCCGCCCCTCTTCCAGCTCGCCAAGCCCAACTCGAAGAAGGGCCGCTACGTCCTCGACGCCGAGGCGCTCGACGACGCGTTGATGGACATCGGCATGGACTCCGCCTGCCTCGTCGTGCGAGACGTCTCGTCGCTCGATCCCGACGATCCGCGGGCCGGGCAAGCCAGGGAGCTCGCTCGCATCGAGGGCAAGCCCCTTCGGCGCGTCGTGCACCTCCTCCGCCGCGTCTCGGAGCTCGTCGAGGTCTCGCAGCGCCGAGGCGTCCCGTTCGTGGACGTGCTGGCCTCGCGGGATCGCGATCCTTCCGGACAACGGCGTCTGCCGACCCATCGCCTGTCGTGGCGTCACGGCTCGATGGAGGCGTGGTCCGAGGCGCAGGCGCTCGCCGATCTGGCCGCCAACGGACTTCAGCTGGCCGACCATCGCCCGGTCGCGTCCGCCACGCCCGAGGACGGCGCCGCGGCGATCGATCACGAGCGTCAGGCCGTCGTCCGCGAGCTTCACGAGAATCGTGAACTCGATCGCATCTTCGTCGAACTCGAATCGCTCGGGCTCCCGGTGAACCTCGCCTCCTACGCGGGCGCCCGCCGGGAATCCGTGACCGGCGAGATGCTCCCCGCGATGTTCGCGTGGAAGCTCAACAACGCGGCCCACCTCGAGCCCGCGCCCGCGGAGCAGCCCCGCGATGGCGCCGACAACGCCGAGGAGGCGGGCACGCCCCGCAAGGCGGCCGCCAAGTCGGCGGTCGTCGAGTCTCCCAACCTGCTCTCGATTCTCGAGTCGCTCCGGGATATCGGGTCGCGCGGCCTCGAGGTCAAGCGATTCAAGGGTCTGGGCGAGATGAACGCCGACCAGCTCTGGGAGACCACCATGGATCCCTCCCGGCGGACGCTCCTCAAGGTCACGCTCGATTCCGCCGCGGACGCCGACCGGCTCTTCTCCCGCCTCATGGGCGAGGAAGTCGAGCCTCGTCGCCAGTACATCGAGCAGCACGCGCTCGAGGTCCGCAATCTTGACGTCTGACCGGTGCCGCGTGTGCCGCCTGTGCGGCTCTCGGCGTCGCGAGTTTCCACGGCGAGCCCCCAGTGGGGGAGGCGGCTGGCCGATGACCGGCCGTCATGCTCGCCTCCCAGTTCAGTCCGCCGTCCACGGTCCGTCGCATGGGCTCCGTTCGTTCCAACACGCTGGGTCTTTCCGGACTCGCCCTCAAGCAAGTCCATGCCGCGCTCGACGCGGTGGACACCCAGACGGAACGCAACAACGCCCGGGCCTATGCAAGAGTGTCCGTTCGATACGCGTCCGTCTCGGTGTGCATCGAGCAGTCCGGAGGCTGCCGCAACGAACTGCTGATGGCCGGTCGCAATCTCTCCCGGGGCGGCGTGTCGCTGCTGCACAGCGGCTTCATTCACGACGGGACCAAGTGCATAGTTCGGTTGCCGCTCAAGTCCTCCCTCGTCGTCTCGTTCCGCGGGAGCGTCGTCCGCTGCACGCATCGCGGCGGCACGTTGCACGAGATCGGCATCAAGTTCGTCCGTCCCCTCGATCAGCACGTCTTCGAGGACGTGGTCGTCCGGTGACGCCTCGATCGTCCGGTTCGCTTACCGGACTTCCTCGCCTGCGTCCTGGGCAGAATGCGACGCCGTGATTCGAGCCATGTGTCGCCGATCGCCGGTCGCTCATGCGGGTGAGGGTGTCGGAGTGCCGATGCCCCGGGCATGGACCAGTTCCCGCTGGACGGCAGAAGCAAGGGGCTCAAGATCCGGGCCGCGGGCCGCGTCAACACCATTGGCGTGTCCGATCGCGACCTGGTCGACATGCTCGAACGCATGGATGCCCGCGACACGCTGATGGACGGCAACCTCCGCCGCACCTTCGCGCGATGGCCCTTCCGACACTCGAGCGTGATGGTCCGACTGTCGCACCCGGGCGGGAGCGAGGTCGACCTGCGTCTGGCCTGTCGAAACCTTTCGCAGGGCGGCATCGCGCTGCTTCACAGCGGCTATGTCTACCCGGGCACCGCGTGCACCGTCTACCTCCCGCGACTCGTGGGAACGGCCGCGGACGTCAAGGGCGAGGTCATGCGGTGCATCCACCGCAAGGGCACGCTCCACGAACTGGGCGTGAAGTTCACCAAGATGATCAACATGAGCCTGTTCATCGACATGAACAGGTCGGCCAACTTCCACCTGCTCGAGTTCGTGCGGCCCGAGACCGTGAGCGGTCGCATGCTGCTGGTGGAGGACTGTCCGCTCAACACCAAGATCGTCCGCCACTACCTGCGAGAGACCAAGCTGGCCATCCATGCCGTGACCTCCGCCAATGAAGGCATCGCGGCGGTGGCCGACGGGTACGACATCATCCTGTCCGACTGGTCGCTGCCGGACATGAGCGGCGTGAAGATGCTCGCGGCCATGCGAGAGAACGGCATCCAGTCCCCGGCCATCTTCATCACCGCCGATCCCGGCAGCGCGATGAAGGACGGCCTGGCCGATCTTCCCAACGTCGCGCTCCTGGCCAAGCCGCTGTCGCAGGAGCAGGTGCTGCGCGCGGTGGCCGAACGCGTGATGAAGAGCAAGTACCGCATCGGGTCCGACGGACCCGGCACCGGCGGCTCCATGCTCTTCAGTTCGGACATGACGCACAACATGCGGGAACAGTGCGAACTGCTCACCCGCGCCGCGCGAGAGAACGACATCAAGGCCGCCATCTCGGTCTGCTACATGCTGGTGGGCGCGGCGGCGCCCCTGGGCTACTCGCACATCGGCCGTCTGGCCGCGTCGCTCGTCGAGGCGGTAGCCGCCGACCAGCCTCGCTCGGCCCAGATGCAGATCGTGAAGGAACTGGCTCGCCAGATGTCCTCGGCCTTCGGCGGACGCGGCTGAGCGACGGGCCCCGAACCGGCCGGGACCAAACCGGCCGATGCCGAAATGACATGCGGCCGGGCCCCACGGGGCCCGGCCGCGTTCGTAAGGGTGACCGACGGGATTTGAACCCGCGACCCCAAGGATCACAACCTCGTGCTCTACCAACTGAGCTACGGCCACCGTCCGGGGTCGAGATGATACGCCGCAGGCCCGTCCCGCTTCCAGTGCAGGCCGCCCGCGACGGCAGGGCCCCGGCACGCTAATATCCGTCGGTCCGCCCGCCCCCGCCGGACGCTTCCGGCGGGCTCGCGTCAGCGGGCCCCCATCGGAGCAGCAGCCACATGGAAGCGTTCGACCAACTCAAGAAGCTCGTCGCCGAAGCGGAAGAGGACCTCAAGAAGGCCGAGGGCGGCAACAAGGCCGCCGGCACCCGCGTTCGCGGCCTCATGCAGGACATCAAGGCCACCGCCCAGACCATCCGCGAGAAGATCCTGGAACTCCGCGATGCAGGCTCCGCCAACTGATGTCGCCGCGGCCCAGTCGGGCGGCGATGCCGGCGGCTCGGTTCCCGGCAAGCTCCTCTTCGACATCAGCGCCATCGATCGCACCAAGCTGGTCGCCGATCGCGCCCTGATCGAGAAGTGGAACCCGCATCGCCACGAGATGTCGCTGCTCGACGGAATCGTCTGGCACAGCGATGATCTCGCGCACGGACTGGGAGTCAAGCACATCCGCTCCGACGAGTTCTGGGTCCGCGGCCACTTCCCGGGCAAGCCCATGTTTCCCGGCGTGCTCATGATCGAGACCGCCGCGCAGCTGGCCTGCTATCTGTTCATCCGTCGCAAGACCGAACCGACGCTCGCCGTCTTCCTCCGCATCGAGCAGGCTGCCTTCCGCAGCGCGGTCGTGCCCGGCGACGACTTCTACATCCTCTGCCGCGAGGTCAAGCGGCAGAAGCGTCGTTTCATCTCCGACGTGCAGGGCATCGTCGGCGATCGCATCGCCTTCGACGCGCAGATCAGCGGCATGTCCGTCGAGTCCTGAACGACCCGGCCGCCCCCCAAGCCAGCCACACGATGTATCCGTTCCTGCTGCGTCCCATCCTGCTCGACAAGGTGTGGGGCGGCGATCGCCTCGCCGCGTTCGCAAAGCCCGTCGCCCCCGGTTCGCACGTGGGCGAGAGTTGGGAACTCGCCGACCTCGCCTCGACGTCGGCGGGCGGCGCGGGCGGCATGGCGATGGTTTCCGTCATCCGCAACGGACCGTTCGCGGGCCGCACCCTCCGACAAGTCATCGCCTCGCAGGGCAAGACCCTGACCGGACCCGCGCGAATGGCCGCCGACGGCGGGTACCCGCTGCTCGTCAAGTATCTTGATGCCGCCGAGCACCTGTCGATCCAGGTGCACCCCAGCCCGGCCTACGCCAAGTCGCACCCCGGTTCGCTGATCAAGTCGGAATGTTGGCTGATCCTGGCCGCCACGCCCGACGCGATCATCTACGCCGGGCTCAAGCCGGGCACGACCCGGTCCTCCTTCACCGAGGCCCTCAAGGCCGGTCGCACGCCCGAATGCATGAACGCCATTCGCGTGTCGGTGGGCGAGTGCTACGAACTCCCCAGCGGCACGTGCCACGCGCTCGGCGCGGGCGTCGTGTGTCTTGAGGTGCAGACCGCCTCCGACACGACCTTCCGCGTGCACGACTGGGGTCGATCCGGACGCGAACTCCACCTCGATCAGGCCATGGAGTGCATCGACTTCGAGGCGCCGCCCGTCAAGGCCGTCCGCCCCGATCGTTCGCCCGCGGGCCGCCCGTTCCTGAACACGCCCGACTTCTCGCTCGAATACCGCGACGTCGGCCCCGAAGGCCTGCTGCTGGCCGACCGTCCCGGCCCCGTGGCGATCATCGGGGGCAAGGGCTCGCTCGTCGATTGGCTCAAGGGGTACAGGCCCGAACGCGTCGGCACGGGCACGACGCTCCTGATTCCCCAGCAGGTTCCCCTGTCGGCGCGTCTGGTCGGCGAGGCGACGTCGCCCCTGCGGTGCGTGCTGGCGACGGCCGCCGCGGGCTCCTGACGACCCCGCACGATCCTGCAAGCGTGCCCGCGCCGAGCCGCCCCTTGGGCGGGCCCGGCGACTGCGTAGACTCCTGCCGTGACCGGGCGTGCAGGACAACGCGGCGGCGATGCGGGCAAACCGACGGCCTCGATCCGGCAGGTCGCGGCATTGGCCGGCGTCTCCATCGCCACGGTCAGCCGAGCCATCAACAACCCCGAAGCGGTGTCGCAGCCGACGCTCGCTCGCGTTCGTGAAGCCGTGGCGCAGCTGGGGTACGCGCCCAACCCGTTGGCCCAGGCGCTGATGGCGGGCGAAAGCCGCCTGATCGGCATCGCCCTGCCTTGGTTCCACGGCGAGTTCTTCACCAGGATGCTCCACGGCGCGGACGCCGAGGCGACCCGGCTGGGCTACCACCTGCTGGTCTCGGCCATCAATCGCGAACGCGGCGATGATCGTCGAAACCGCGTGCTCGGCACGGGCCTGATCGACGGCATGATCGTCATGATCGATGATCCCGACGATCCGCTCGCGCACGACGTGATCGAATCACCCCTTCCCTCGGTGGTCATCGACACCGACTTCTCGCCGCAGGGCATCGACAGCATCGTGCTCGACAACGAGCGTGGCGCCCGCGAAGCCGTCGAGCACATGCTCCGCTGGGTCGATCCCTCTCGCTGCTTCTACGTCGGCGGGCCGGCGACCAACCGCGATTCCCTCGAGCGGGCCCGCACGTTCCAATCGGTGCTGGCCGCCCGTGGCGGGGTCGTGGCTCCCGAGCAGGTCGTCTTCGGCGAATACGCCACCGGCTGGGGGCGGGAGTGGGCCATCCGCATGCATCGCGCCGGCGCCCTCGAGGGAGCCGCGGTGCTCGCGGGCAATGACGAGATCGCGTTGGGGGTCACGCGGGCCGCCGAATCGCTGCGTCTGCGGATCCCCGAGCAACTCCGCGTCGTCGGGTTCGACGACACGCGTCTGGCGTCGTTCATGCGGCCCGCGCTCTCGTCGGTGGCCCTCCCCATGGAGGAGGTCGGCGCCGCCGCGGTCAGGGCCTTGCTTCGTCGCATCGATTCGAAGGAGACGCCAGCCACCTGTCAGCGGCTCCCCACCCGTCTGGTGGTGCGTGAAAGCAGCACCGCCGCCGACGCATGATCGGGTGCCGGGCGTGCGCGGCGAAGGCGACATGCTTCCGCGCTGTGGCTTCCGCGCTGGGGCCTCCGCACTGGGGCCTCCGCACTGGGGCCTCCGCATTGGGGGCCTGCGACGTGCGATTGGATTCACGCCCGCTGCGGGAGCAGCCGGCCCTTGAGCTGATCGAGCACCACCGCCACGATGATCGCCCCGCCGATCACGATCTGGTTGTAGTTCTGGTTGATGTTCAGGATGATGATCCCGTTCTCGATGAGTTGCACGAGGATCGCGCCCAGCACCGCGCCCGCCGCCGTCCCTCGCCCGCCCGAGAGCGAGGCTCCGCCGATCACCGTCGCGGCGATCACCTTGAGTTCGTACCCCGATCCGGCCGCCGTCTCGGCGGCGCCGAGGTACCCGAGGTAGATCGCCGCCGACAGGCCCGCCAGCGTTCCCATCAGCGTGTAGACCACGATCTTCACGCGGCCCACCGGGATCCCCGCGTATCCCGCCGCGACCTCGTTCCCGCCGATGGCGTACACCCGTCGGCCCAGGACCGTCCGGGCCATGACCAACGCCCCGACCACCGCCGTCGCCAGCATGATCACTGGCGGCACGGGGTTGGTCCCCGCCACGTCGAGCTTGAAGAACCCCCTCGTCAGCGACTCCGGGAAGTTGCCGACGCTCTGGGCCTGCGTCGGGATCGCCACCAGCCCGCGGAGCGCGGCCATCGTTCCCAGCGTGATGATGAACGGGTGCACCCGCAACCCGACGATCATCACGCCGTTGAGCAGTCCGCAGGCCGCGCCCGTCAGGCAGCAGGTCGCCAAGCAGACCGCCAAGGCCGTGGCCAGCCCCGCGCCCCCGACGCTCGAGACCGATCCGCCCGCCTCGACGCCCAGCGCGTTGGCCTGAAGCCAGTGGAGGGCGATGGCGCCGAAGAGGGCGGCCACCGCGTACGTCGAGCCCACCGAGAGGTCGATCCCGCCCATCACGATCACCGCCGTCATCCCGACGGCCATGACCGCGATGAAACTCGCGTACACCAACTGCAGCACCAGGTTCTCGACGTTGAGGAACTTGTTCACCTCGCGACGCTGAATCAGCGTCCCGCCGGTGCCCGATCCTCGGTACTCGTACCCCTTCGACGCCTCATAGGTCGTCGTCGCGCCCGCCGTCGTCACCGAAATGACGCCGGCGTCGCCGCCCTGGGTCGTCACGATCGCGTCCGCCGCCAGCGGCGTTCGCTCCGTCTGGGGCTTGACGCCCCCGAACAGCGTCAGGCACAGCATGAGCGTCGCGATCACGATCACCAGCCCCGACTCCTGCGCGAGCAGGATCGAACGCATGAGGCCCCGGCCGGGGCGGGCGACGCTGGCGGTATCCGGGGGGGTGGTCACGCGTGAAGGCCTCCGAAGGACTGACGGGGCGAGAGCATAGGAACCGCCCCCGATCGCGTGCCGACGCTCAGCGTGCCCACAGCCCCGCCACCCGGGCCGCCCCGCGTCCCGTCACGGCGGGCACCGAGATATCCACCCCATCCTCCGCCAAGGCGCCAAGGACCGCCCAGCAGGCCGCCTCGCGGGCCTCCGGAGGCATAGGGGGCTGCTCCACCCGGTCGCTGCCGGCCGCACGCCGGAACTCGCCCTCGAGCCGCCCGTTCCGCGCCCCGCCCCCCAGCAGCAGGAGTCGCCCCTCGCGGGGCAGCGCGGCCGCGGCGAGGTCGGCGATCGCCGCGCAGGCCGTCGCCGCCGCGTCGCCCGGGCCGGCGATCTCGAGAAAGCTCGCCACCAGGGCGCCGAGTTCGTCGCCCGTGCCCAGGCTCCGGCCTTCGCGTCCCATCGCGGTCAGCACCTCTCGCAACTCGCGCCGCATCCCCGCATCCACCCGGCCCGATAGCGCTTGCTTCCCGTCCGCGTCGCAGGCCCGGCCCATGCCACGCCTGGCGATCTCGTCGAGCAAGTGGTTGCAGGGGCACACGTCCCGGCCGCGGATCCACGACGCCCGCTCCGAGTGCGACGCCGCGTCGTCCCCCTCGGCCCTGGGCGGCACGATCGACACGTTGCAAAAACCACCCAGGTTCACGACATGCACCGGCGTGTCGGGCCTTGCGAAGAGGACGTAGTCGGCCATGGGCGTGAGCGGAGCGCCCTGGCCGCCCGCCGCCAGATCGGCCTGACGCAGGTCGCACACCACGGGCGCGCCCATCGCGGCGGCGATCGGCGCGGGTTGGAGGAGTTGCCACGAGTGGGGGGGGTGATGAAAGACCGTCTGGCCGTGCGCCGCGATCAGGTCCGGCGTCGGCGGTGCACCGTGCGCGTCGCGGGCGTCCTTCCAGGCCTCGCGGCAGGCGTCGACGTGCAACGCCGCGAAGTCGGTCATCAGCCGCGAGATCTCCCCCGCGGGCATCGCCTCCTGCGAGGCCAGTCGCCGAAGCGGCGCCTCGCAGCGTCCCAGAGGGAGCGACGCGAGGCACAGGAAGGTCGCGTGCATCGACGCGCCCCGGCCGCGGATGCGGACCACGGCCGCGTCGATGCCGTCGATGCTCGTGCCCGTCATGCAGCCGATGATGTGGCGAACGTGAGTCATGCGTTCCCCCGTGTGGATCACTCGAACATCGTCGTTCCGTGCGCCTCGCCGCGGGGCGTTGTCAGCGTCGCCTCGGTCTTGGCGAAGTACCCGTCGCTGTCGGCGAGCCCACCCTCGCGGCTGCGGATGCGCCAGAGCCGCGAGTGATCTGCTCGGAGCGCGCCGAGCCGATCTCGCAGCATGTCGATCCACCGGCCGTCGGGCCGATCTCGCCGCATCGCCCCGCGTGCCGCCGCAAAGCAGGCGTGCGACGCCGCGTGCGTCAACTCGTCGCGCATCAGCCGGTCCGCGACGGCGGGGACGCGGCGAGCGAGATCCTCGAGGCGGTCGAGCGTCTCGTGCCACTGGAGGAGCGAGCCCACCTCCACCTGCTCGTCGAGTTGCTTGAAGAGGTCGATGAAGATCGCGGTCTGGTTGAGCAGCCGCGTGCGAGACGGATGCGAGAGGGCGCCGCACGTCTCCCGCAGCGGCAGGTCGGCGTCCCCGAACTCGTCGAGCCAGCGGCTGGCCGAGCCGGTGCGGTCGCCGAAGAGGTGCAGCGAGCGGGCCGCGTGCGACGCCGCCGCGTTCGTGCCGCTCCAGGCCGTGTTCGCAGCCTCGCCCAGCGCATGGAGGGAGATGGGCCATTGCTGCTGGTGCCCCGAGTCGCCCCAGTCGCAGACCAGGAAGCCGGCGGCGCGGTGATCGAGCCCGGCCTTCGCCGCCGCCTCGAGATTGCCCCGGCGCTCGCTCGTGCGGCCGGTGATCGTCCGCCACGTCGACGTTCCCGGGCAGATCCAGTGCTCGCGTCCGGCCAGTTGTCGTCCCCACTGGTCGAACGGGCTCGAGGGCTCGTAGCCCCACGCGAGGGGGAGCACGTCCTGGGGGATCATCTGGATGCACTCGGGGTGCGACAGGGCGATGTCGCCCCAGAACTGCGCTCGCTTGCCGCGTTGTCGCGTGGCCGCGGCGACGGCCTGCACGAACTCCATGTAGACGGCGGCGCGACCTCGCCGCGCGACCTCGTCGCGGGATCGTCCGTGCGCGATGTCGTAGACCTCGTCGGCGCCGATGTTCACCCACGGCGAGGAGAAGCAGGGGAGCAACTCGTCGAGCAGGCCCTCCACGAACCGAAGCGAGGCCGGGTCCGTCGGACAGAGCGAAAAGGGCCCCGAGCGAGGCCAGATGTCGAACATCCAGTCGCCGTGCGTCTCGGCCAGGTGGGCGTAGGCCTCGTGGCGGAGCCATGGGACCATGTGCCCGAAGCAGTTCTGGTTCGCCGCCAGCTCGATGCCGTGCGCGCGGCAGAGGTCGTCGAGTCGGCGAACCTCGTCGGGCGTCAGCGGCGACCAGCCCCGCCACACCCGTTCGTGCGCGGCATAGGCGAAGGTGTGCTCCGTGTAGAGTTGCAAATGGTTGATCTTGAGCGAGGCGAGGGTCCGGATGATGTTCCCGAACTCGTGCATCGTCGGGATGCGGTCGCGGGAGACGTCGAGCATCACGCCCCGGACGCTCCAGCAGGGGAAGTCCTCGATCACCTGCGACGGCAGTTCGAGGTCGCCGCCCGCGATCAACTGGGCCAGGGTGCGAAGACCGTTCGCCGCGCCTCGGACCGTCGGCGAGTCGATCCGCGCCGTCGTCGCACCACCGGGTAGCGACAGCCGGTATCCCTCCGTCGACATCGTCGACGGCCACGGCGACGACAGGTCGATCGTGATCCACGAGGGACGCAGGACCGGGTCAGTGGCGAGCGCCGCCGCGCCGTGCAGGTCGATCAGCGGGCGAAGCGCCGAGGCCTTGGCGGGCGCCCGCCAGCGTCCGCCCGTCCATGTCGTCCATGTCGGGGCCGGCAGCAGAAGTTCGTGCCCTTTGGTCCGCATGGGGCATGTTAGACCTTGAAGCGGCAAGACCCTCCAATGGTCGCGTCTGCCAGCGGTCGGGTCCGCCCGCGGTCAGACCTTGAAAAAGAGCCGTCGTCGCATCAGCCACAGGTGCACGCCGTACCACGCGGCAACCGTCGCCAACGCGTGCAGCAGCGAGGCGTTCATCGGAGAAGCCAGCGGCACGAAGAGATGGTCGTGCACAGAGGCGTGAACGCCGATGGCGCCCGCGGGCGTCGAGATGATCGGGGCGCCGAGCACGCGAGCCGTCAAGCCCGTCGCGACGAAGGCGAAGATCGCGTTGCTGCCGAAGACGACCGCCGGGTGGAACGGCCGACGCCAGCCTCGAAGATCCATCAGGGCCCGAAGGGCCGCCCACGTCGTCATGGCCGCCCCGCCGGTGAAGACGACGTACGACGCGCTCCAGATGGGCTTGTTGACGGGCAGCAAGGGTGCGGCGGCCAGGCCGGCCACGATCAGGCAGATGCCGCTCATCGCCAGGACGGCCGTGGCGCGCGAGGCCACGAGGTCCTTGCGCAGCAGGAGGCGGGCCGAGAGCAGGCCCAGCAGGCACGAGGCCGCCGCGGAAGGCGTGGAGCCCAAGCCTTCGGGGTCGAAGGGGCCGCCCTTGTAGAGGTGGCGAGCGGAGAGGACCGCGCGATCGAGGAGGGCGGTGGGGTTGTCGGCGGGGTGGATCGATCCGGGCCCCAGCCATGCCGCGTACGCCGCGACGATGACGACGCACGTCGCGAGGACGAAGCGGGTGGAGGCGAAGATCGCCAGCGGGGCGGCGAGGATGAAGACCAGGCCGATCCTCTGGAGCACGCCCGGCAGGCGAAGCGCCGACCAGTCGGGCGCCGTTCCGCTCGCAAGCCACGCGATGATCGGCGACGAGACGTTGAGCATCAGCCCCAGCAGCACCAGCGTCAGTCCGCGGCGGATCGCCCGGACCAGCACCTGGGTCGGGGTGCGTCCCGCCTCGAGGGCGCGTGGGAAGGAGATCGCCATCGACGCCCCGACCGTGAAGAGAAAGAAGGGGAAGACCAGGTCCGCGAGGGTGCACCCGTCCCACGCCGCGTGCGAGAGGGGCGGATGCACGTGCGACCATGAACCTGGGTTGTTGACCAAGAGCATCACGGCCACGGTGATGCCTCGGAGCGCGTCGAGGCTCTCGATCCGCGCGGGCGCCTGATGCGGCGAGGTGGTCGAGGTCGATTCCATCGGATGGACTCAAGGGGCGGACGTGGCGGGGGCCGGAACCTTGAGGTCGAGATAGACGGGGAAGTGGTCGCTGGGGAACTTGGCCGCGCCCTCCGGCACGTGGCGCCAGACCTGACCGCCGGCGATCTCGATGTCCCTCGACGGCAGCACGTAATCGACCCGCAGCTTGAAGGAGGCGGTGTCGGCGGGGTCGAGGCCGGGCGAGTCGATCGTCGA
This sequence comes from Phycisphaerae bacterium, assembly GCA_037139735.1. GTDB lineage: Bacteria > Planctomycetota > Phycisphaerae > Phycisphaerales > UBA1924 > UBA2402. The sequence goes on along the minus strand of JBAXFU010000016.1, from coordinate 9,745 downwards.
CGTCGGCGTGAAGTCGAAACGGACGCGACGGTTCCCCTTGAGGTGGCGTTCGATGGGGTTCTTGAACGAGTCGCCCTTGCGAGGATCGGCGTTGAGATCGCCCAGCACGATGAAGGAATCGAAGCGACCCAGTCCGCCGACGCGGTCCGCGTCGTCGACGAGAAAGGGCGCGTCGTCGATGTACTCGCCGATCAGCCGGATCTCGTCGTGGTTGCGCTTGTGGTTGCGTTGTTCCGGACCGTCGAAGGCCGGCGGGGTCGGGTGGCTGCACAGCAGGTGGATCGTCGCGCCGTTGGGGAGTTTCACGGGCACGTCGGCGAAGGTCTTGGAACTCAGGCGAACGTACGCGGGTTCCTCCCCCGTGAACCACGGCGTGCCCGCGGCGGCGACGGGGAGAAAGGCCCCCTGCATGTAGCTCCACGGATACCGCTGGAAGGTGCGGATCCCCGCCTCGTCGATCGTCAGCCGCTCGTCGACCAGGAGCGCCATCCCGTACTGGCCCGGGAAGGTGCCGTAGCCGTGGCAGTCGTTGCCGTAGGCGCGGGCCGCCGCCGCATCGCCCGCCGCGGGCGGAGTCGTCGACACCCGCCCGTCGTTGTCGAGGTCGAAGCCCGAAGGAACGCCGGTGTTCACCGGGGGCATCCACGCCCGGTACCGGGGGACGCCCTCGATGTCCGCCAGATGCATCTCGGCGAACCTCGCGGCGTTCGAGCCCGACGGAGACGAGGAGTCGATGTCCGGCCCCCCCGGCATGTCACAGGCCAGCTCGTTGAGCAGGATGATGTTGGGACGGATGTCGGCGATCACGCGGGCCAGATCTCTCGCCCGGGCGTTCGTCCCGTCGCGAAGGTCCGCCGTCCGCAGGTCTTCGACGTTGAACGTCGCCACCCGGATCTTCACCGGCTGGGCGGAGGCGGGCAGGACCAGGAGCGTCAGGATCGTCAGGGCCACTCGCATGAGCCGACGGTAGCGTCCGAACCGATCCTTCCGCCGCGAGTCGTCCCCCAGTCCTCCGGGGGTTCTATGATCCGTTCGTCCATCGTCCTTCCGGAGTCCTGAATGAGCGTCACGGCCCAACTGTTGCGGGTGTTCCAGGTCGACAAGCAGATTCGCAGTTTGCAGTCCAGTCTCCGCAAGGCCGAGGGCTTCCTCGGTGAGAAGGTGCGGGAGATCGAGCAGATCGACGTCAGGCGCAAGGCCCTCGAGACCCAGCTCAAGCAGCAGTCCGCCGTCGCCGCCGAACACGAGGGCGAGGCCCGCCGCATCGAGGCCCGCATGGAGCAGCTCCGCGGGCAGATGGACAACGCCCAGACCAACAAGGAATACCAGGCCTTCCTCGTCGAACTCAACGTGATGAAGGCCGAGAAGGAGCGAGCCGAGACCGCCGCCCTCGAGCAGATGGCCAAGGCCGACGAACTCCGTCGCGAACTCGCCGAACTCGAGGCCAAGCGCGTCGAACGCGAGCAGGTTCGCGGCGTGGCCGCCAAGGAACGCGACACCCGCCACGACGAGATCGCCGGGCAACTCGCTGAGCTCAAGAGCGAACTCTCCCAGTGCGCCGCCGAGGTCCCCAAGGACACCATGGTCATGTTCCAGCGGCTCATCGAAGTCCGCGGCGACGAGGCCATGGGTCCCATCGACATCGTTGACCGAAAGCGCCACGAATATCACTGCGGCACCTGCATGATGGCCGTCCCCATGGAGGCCGTCAACGGCCTCCTCAGCGGCGGCAAGCTCACCAAGTGCAGCTCCTGCCAGTGCATCCTCTACCTCACCCGCGAGGACGAGGAGCGTCTCCGCGGCGGCAAGAAGTGACGCCCAGCCCGCTCACCGCGGGCGACGCTCCCACGCCCACCGCAGGTGTTCGTCCATCACCGTGATCCTCGCCTCGGCCAGCAGCCGGGCGGCGAGCGCGTCCATCGCTTCTCGCTCCACCCGGGCGGTCGCCTTGGCCCTGGCCTTGGCCTCGCTCGCCTCGGTGCGGGCCGCCGCCTCCAGTTGCTCCTCCACCAGCACGATCGCGAAGCCGTCATCCAACGCGATGACCGGCGACAACTCGCCCGGCGGCAGCGAAAGCGAGGGCCGCACGGCGGCCGGAATGGACGGGGCGCCGTGTGACACGGGCCCGAACACGCCGCCCCGGGCCGACGACGGATCCACCGACATCGCGTAGGCGGCCCCCGCGAACCGCGACGACCGCTCGCCCGCCGGCGCGGCTGAGATGTCGCCTCGCGTCTTCGCGGCGTCCGCGGCCGTGCGAGTGACGATGATCCTCGCCCGAGCCCGGCCCATGAACTCCGCTTCGACGAGCGCCGACACTCGCGAGGCATCCACCAGTCCGCCTCGCTGCACGAGCAGCCGCAAGGCCGCGTTGCGTGTCAGCAGCGCGTCGAAGCGCCGGGGGCCCAACCCGCGTGCGGCCCGGAATCGATCGACCAGCGACCCGGCTTGCTCCTCGGCGACGCCCGCCTCGTCGGCGATCCTCGCGAACAGCTTGGCCCGTTCCGAGGCGGTCGCGTCCGCCGGCAGGGTGATCCCCTCCGCCGACAGGTTCGCGGCGAGCAGTTCGTCGAGCGCCGCTTCCTCGAGCACCACGCCGCCCGCGGCCTCGAGCGCTCGCGCGGCGAGCGTCTCCAGCGAGAGCGATCGGCCGTCGACCACGGACGCGACCCGCTCGACCTCCGGCGCGGGCGCCGGCCGGGGCGGCGGCGAGGATGGGCCGGCGCACCCCGGGATCACCAGAACCGCACCGATCCATCCCGAACGGCGGAGCATCGAGTCGAACATCCCGCAACGGTACCGCCGCGGGAAGCGGATCGTCGACCGTGCTCGACGCTCGGGGTTTGTTCGCGGCGGCGAGGTTCATGTTCGGCCCGCGATGGACGGATTGTCCCTGGATTCACCGTGCAAGACATTGACATTCCTTCCGCGTACTTCAGAATGGGAAGGCCGGTGGGGGTGGCGCTCGAGGGAGAGACGCTCACGTTGACGGCCGCACCGATCAACGGCATCAGGAACGTCTCGGTTCGCTGGCGACGCAACGGCAGCGATGTGGTCGATGGTCGCGGCGGAGCGGCACCCGGAGGAGGCCTCGTCAGCGGGGCGAGCGGTTCGTTGGCGTCGCCCACCCTGGCTTCCATGGCGACGCTGACCATTCAAGGGGTGGCGCCGGTCGACGCCGGGCAATACCAAGCGGTATTCACGAATGCGTGCGGCGATGCCACGACCAGCGAGGCCACGGTCGCCGTCATCCTTCCATGCGCGGCGGACTTCAATCAGGATGGAGGCGTAGACGGACTCGACCTTCAGGCCTTCTTCATGGCGTGGGAGCGAGGCGATTCATCGGCCGACGTCAATCGAGACGGCGGCGTGGACGGCCCCGACGTCGAGTCGTTCATCCGTGTGTGGGAGGCCGGCGGGTGTTGACGCCTCCACGCGGTCGCGGTCGATCGGCAGCGCAGTGGCGTTGATGGGCCGCGACAACGCTCGGATGGTCCGGGGTCGTCGCCGCGAGGACTCGGTGGCCGATTCGTGATGACCGCGGGTAGTTTCGCAGTGGGTGATCGGGCGTGCGTTTGGTTTTTGTATGCACGGTCGGTGGTGACCCTCGGGGAATCTCGAGTCCGCGTGGATCCGCCCGGGCCGGGCTTCCATGAAGGATTCGAAAAAGGTTCGACACCGCCCCGCCCGCGCGTTATGATCTTGATGGATCCCGTCGGAGGTTCCAGCCGCGTTCTGCGGACGGTTTCCTCCCGCCACCGCGATGTGAGCGTCAGGTCGGGATCCAAGTCCGCATTCGCGGCGTAGGAGTGTGGTCTGCTTGCTTGTGCGAGCGGCCTGACAGTCGGAATCAATGCATGGAGGCCCACACAATGTGCGGTCGAGTTGGCACCAAACGCGTCGGTTTCACCCTCATTGAACTGCTCGTCGTCATCGCGATCATCGCTCTGCTGATCGGCATCCTGCTGCCCGCCCTCGGCGAGGCGCGCAAGGCCGGTCGCCAGACGATCGATCAGGCGAACCTGCAGCAGATGGGCCGCGCCACGCACAGCTACGCGGCGGACTATCTCAACCGCCTGTTCTCCTTCACGGTCACCCAGAAGACCTACAACCTGCTCACCTATCCCGACCTCCAGGGACTTGCCAACACCGGCAATCCCATCCAGTCCGCCGCGGCCCAGGCCGTCGACATCATCCGTCGCCGCACGGGCCGTGACCAGGACTTCGACGGCACGGACTACATCCCCAACTGGATTCCCCACGTGCTCTACAGCCACTTGGTGCTCCAGGACTACTTGGCTCAGCGGCTGCCGGCCAAGTCGGTGATCTCGCCCGCCGACCTCCCTCGCGGTCAGTGGCAGTCCGATCCCCGGGCCTTCGAGCAGGGCCTGATTCCCGGCCCGGCCGGCGCCGAGAACCGCTGGCCCTACAGCTCGTCGTACGAGACCGTGTCGTTCGTCTACGCCAACGACCGCTGCGATGGCACCATCGGCGGCGTCACGCAGGGCCCCACGCACCGCACCTACCAGACGGTCAACGCGGCCAACCTCTCCCAGACGATCGGTCAGCGGACGCTCAGCGAGGTGCAGTTCGCCGACGCCAAGGTCGAGATGTTCGACTCGGTCTCCCGCTACACCGGCAAGCGTCAGTTCTACTACCTGTACCCCGATGCCGTGGTGAACTGCCTCTTCTTCGACGGCAGCGTCCGCTTCAAGAAGACCGGCTTCCCGTACAACAAGGGCGGCAAGCGGTTCGATGCCAACGACGGCGTCGATCCCGCCAACCCCAAGTCGGGCTTCCCGCTGCTGATCACCTACACCCCCGAGGCGAGTTGGGAACCGATTCGCGCCGGCGACACCACCTACACCGCGCCGGGCTTCCAGCGTTGGACCCGAGGCGGCCTGAAGGGTCGCGACTTCGACGGCAACCAGTGGTGGTTCCCCGATGGAGCGGCTGGCGACTATTGATCGCCTGCGGCACGGCTGAGTCGCCCCTGACTTGAAGCGTCACGCCAAGGGCCCGTCCGATCAGGACGGGCCCTTTTCCTTGCGCCGGTCGCGGCGACGCCTCGATGATGCCGCCTCTACCATCGCCTCCGGCGCGTGTCCGCCGCCCTGATCGTTCATCCACCGGAGAAGACATGTCTCGCCTCAAGGTCCACGCAGCGTTCCAAGCTCCCGCCGGCACCCGCCTCACGATCAAGGGGTGGGTCCGAACCAACCGCGAGAGCAAGGCCGACGGCGGCCTGTGCTTCGTCGCCGTGAGCGACGGGTCCTGCTTCGACCCCATCCAGTGCGTCGTGAAGGCCGGCGTTTCGGGGTTCGACGACGTGCGTCGCCTCACCACCGGGTGCGCGGTCGAGGTCGACGGCGAACTCGTGGCCAGCCAGGGCAAGGGGCAAACGGTGGAGGTGCTCGTCGATCCCGACAAGGGAGGCGCCCTTCGAATCCTGGGCTGGGTCGAGAATCCGGACCAGTATCCGGTCGCCAACAAGCGGCACACCTTCGAGTACCTCCGCGAGGTGGCGCACCTTCGCGTTCGCACGAACACGTTCGGCGCGGTCGCTCGCGTGCGACATTGCCTCAGCATGGCCGTGCACCGCTTCTTCCACGAGCGAGGCTTCTTCTACGTCCACACGCCCATCATCACCGCCAGCGATTGCGAAGGCGCGGGGCAGATGTTCCAGGTCTCGACGCTTGACCTGGTCAACCGCAAGCTCACCGCCGACGGCAAGGCCTGCGACTTCTCCGAGGACTTCTTCGGCCGTCAGGCCCACTTGACCGTCTCGGGCCAACTCAACGTCGAGACCTACTGCTGCGCGTTGAGCGATGTCTACACCTTCGGCCCCACCTTCCGCGCCGAGAACAGCAACACCAGCCGCCACCTCGCCGAGTTCTGGATGATCGAACCGGAGATGGCCTTCTGCGATCTCATGGGCGACAGCCAGGTCGCCGAGGACTTCATCAAGCATCTCGTCGGGGCCGTCCTGACCGAGCGGCCCGACGACATGAAGTTCTTCGACGAGCGGATCGAGCCCGGCCTGATCCAGCGGCTTCGCCACGTGCTCGAGACGCCGTTCCGCCGCCTGCCGTACACCGAGGCCATCGACATCCTCCACAAGGCCCAGGCCAAGGGCGTGAAGTTCGACTTCCCGGTGAAGTGGGGGACCGACCTCCAGAGCGAGCACGAACGCTACCTCACCGAGGAGCACTTCAAGCAGCCCGTCATTCTGATGAACTACCCCAAGCAGATCAAGGCCTTCTACATGCGGCTCAACGCCCCGGGCACCGACGGCGCGCCCGGCGACACCGTCGCCGCCATGGACGTGCTCGTGCCCAAGATCGGCGAGATCATCGGAGGCAGCCAGCGAGAGGAGCGTCTCGAGGTGCTCGACCGACGCCTCGAGGAGATGAACCTCCGCAAGGAGGATTACTGGTGGTACCGCGATCTCCGCCGCTACGGCACCGTGCCGCACGCGGGCTTCGGACTGGGGTTCGAGCGGCTCGTCCTCTTCGTGACGGGCATGCAGAACATCCGCGACGTCATCCCCTTCCCGCGCGCGCCCAAGCAGGCGGACTTCTGACATGAAAGAGGCCCTCCCTCTCTTCGCGGCGCAGGTCGTCCTCGCCGTGATCGTCGGGTTCGCCACCGCCTTTCAGCCGAGCGTGAACGCCGCCTTCGCCGCACACGCCCCGTCCCGCCTTCACGGCGGACTGCTGAACTTCCTCGTCGGCTTCCTGGCCATGTCCGTCGTCGTGGTCGTTTGTCGCGTTCCCGTGCCGGAGAGCTCCAAGCTCGCCGCCGCGCCGTGGTGGGCCTGGACGGGCGGGCTCATCGGGGCCTTCTTCGTCACGACGGCCATCTTCCTCGTCAGGCCGATGGGCACCGCGAACTACTTCGCGGCGATGATCTTCGGCCAGTTCGTCGGCAGCGTCCTCATCGATCACTTCGGCCTGCTGGGAATGTCCGCTCACGCGCTGTCGTGGGGACGCGTCGCGGGTCTTTCCTTGATGGCCGCCGGCATCGCCTGCATTCGCGCATTCTGACGCTCCCGTCCGCGATCGCTCCGGCCGCACGCTACGCTCCACGCCCTTGAAGCAGGATTCGTCACGCCCGGGCATGTTCCCTCGTCTCGCCCTGCATGTGGCGGCGGTGGCGATGGTGCAGGCCACCTCGACCACCATCGCCGCCCTCCTGCCCGTGCTGGCCCGCAAGCGGTTCGGCGCAGGCGAGTGGGAGACGCTCTTCATCACGGCCGCGCCCACCGTCTTCTTCACCTTCTCGATCTTCTGGAACGACCTCTTCTCGCACACCCGCTTCCTTCGCTACATCCTGGTCTTCTGGGCGATCGCCTGCCTGCCGCTCACCTTGGTCGCCTTCGCCACCAGCTACTGGATGCTGCTGGTGCCGCACCTGCTCTGCTCGCTCGGCGGCGCGGGCTATCACCCCGCCGCGGGCGAGGTGCTCAAGCGTCTCTACCCAGACGGCCTTCGAGGCCGCATCTACGGCGTGGTCTGGGGGTTCACCCTCGTGACGGGCGCGGTGCTGGGCTACACGCTTGGCGCGTGGCTCTCTCGCAACGAGGAGGCCTTCCGGATCTTCCTGCCGGTCGCCGCGGGCGTCCAACTCGTCGGGGTGCTCATCCTCGCCTTCCTGGCCTCCCGCACCGGCGTCGATGTCGGGCGAGTCCGCGTCGTCGAGGATCGCTCCTTCTTCGACCGCGTCGTCGAGCCCGTCACGCACATGCGTGAGGTGCTCAAGGCCGATCCCGTCTTCGCGCGCTACGAGGCGGCGTACATGACCTACGGCATCGGCTGGATGATCTGCTACGCGCTGCTGCCCGTCTTCGTCACCGACCGGCTCCACCTCAACTACGACCAGATCGCGGGCTCCACCCAGGTCGCGTATCTCGTGGGCATGGTCCTCATGATCGGTCCGGCCGGCTATCTCATGGACCGCCTGGGCGCGGTGCGAAGCACCGGCCTCTCCTTCCTCATGCTCATCGCCTATCCGATGGGCCTCATGGCCTCGAACGATGCCGCCTCGCTCGCCATCGTCAGTTTCGTCTACGGCCTCTCCCACGCCGGCACCAGCGTCGGGTGGATGCTTGGTCCCGTCGCCCTCGCCCCCTCGCCCGCCAAGGTGCCCCAATACGTCGCCATCCACGCCACCTTCGTCGGCATCCGCGGCAAGATCTTCCAGGGGCTTGGCGTCCTCATCTACTCCCTCACCCACGGATTCACGCTCCCCTTCCTGCTCGCCGCCGGCGCCTTCGCGTGGAGCGCGGTGCAGATGTGGCGACTCGATCGCCTCATGCGACCCTCGCGTCGCGCCGAAGTCTCCCCGTAGGTCGCGAGGAGGCCCGTGAGGGCGGGCGTACCCTCCTCCCATGATGCTCTTCCGCCTCATCGCCGTCTCGCTCGTGTCGGTTGCATGCGAGCGACCCGCGCCGACCGCCCCCGACGTCCGCTTCGAGATCGAGTCGGTCCTTCGCGACATGGCGGCCGCGTGCATCGCCGGCGACGCCGACGGCTACTTGCGCCACGTCGCCCCCGAGGACCACGAGTTCTTCAACGAGCAGAAGTACTTCGCCAACGACCTTCGAAAGAAGCCCGCCTCCGAGTGCTCGTGGAAGATCGGCGACCTCGTGGAGCGTGAAGGCTCCGCGACGGGGCCGCTGACCCTCGAGTGGACGATGCCCGGCGCCAAGCCTCGCTCGGTCACCTACGACGCGAGGTTCGTGCGGGCCGAGGATGGATGGCGGTTCGCGGGCGAAACGTGGGAGCGCCACGAAGGACCCGGCGTGCTCGTGCTTCACGACCCCGGTCTCGACGAACTCGCCGCACGCGTCGTGCAGGCCTTCGGCGACGTCCGTTCGCACGTGCAGGAGGGGTTCAAGCTCGCCGACGCCCCCCTGGCGTCGCGCACGCAGAAAGTGAAGCTCTACGGCTCGATGAAGCACCTTCAGGCGTCCATCTGCCTGAGCTATGTCGACGGGCTCTCCGGTTGGAACGAGCCCGGCGAGTCGATCAAGCTGCTCACCAGTCCGCGGAGCAGCGTCGCCTCGCTGCGGATGCTCCTGGCCCACGAGTTCGGTCATGTCGCCACCTTCGAACTGGGCCCCAAGGCCAACTCGATGCCGTGGTGGGTGCTCGAAGGCGTCGCCGAGCTCTCCGCCGAGCAGTGGGGGCGGACGCCCGAGGGCGCGGTCAAGGCGTGGGCCAAGGCCGGTCGCCTCGCGAAGTGGGAGGACATCACCGATTTCGAGACCGTCGAGGGCAAGTGGCGAGGCCACGTCTACACGCAGGGCCACCACATGCTCGGCTACGTCTCCGAGCGGTTCGGTCGCGAAGGTCGCGTCGCGTGGTTGACCTCCATGGCTCGGGGCAAGTCGATCGACGAGGCCGCCAAGGAGGCCCTCTCGATGTCGTTCAGCGAACTCGATGCCGCATGGCGGGCGACGCTTCCGGCCAAGGACGAACCGGCCGCGGCGGCCGAGAAGGGGGCCGATGCCCGGCCCTCGCAGCCATCGCCCGCCAACGCGGGACGCTGATGGCCGTTGCGGGACGCTGATGGCCGTTGCGGGACGCTGGTGGCCGTTGCGGGACGCTGGTGGCCGTTGCGGGACGCTGGTGGCTGCGCTAGCCGTCAGTACAACTTGCGGACGTCGACGCCGGGATAGAACTGGTCGATCATCGATCGCCAATCAAGGCCCGCCTCGGCCATGCCCTTGGCGCACCACTGG
>JBAXFU010000015.1:0-44545 GCA_037139735.1 Phycisphaerae bacterium | reverse complement strand
CTAGGGTGAGTCCCGGGCGAGGCGCACGTGCGGGTCGGAACGGGCATGGGCGATCCGCCCGGGCGGGCGGAGGCTGCCAACGATGCACCGAGTTCGCGGGCGTCGTTCGCCGCGACACACCTTCGAAAGCGAGTCGTCCATGTCGACCATGTCCAAGTGCCCCTTCGCCCACGCCCCCGCCACCCGCGCCGCCACGCACGAGTGGTGGCCCGAGCAGCTCAACCTTCAGATGCTCCACCAGCGATCGAGCCTCTCCGACCCCATGGGCGAGGGCTTCGAGTACGCCAAGGAGTTCCGCTCGCTCGATTACGCCGCCCTCAAGCGAGACCTCGCGGCGGTCATGACCGACTCGAAGGATTGGTGGCCCGCCGACTTCGGCCACTACGGGCCCTTCTTCATCCGCATGGCGTGGCACGCCGCGGGCACGTATCGCACGGGCGACGGCCGCGGCGGCGGCGGCAACGGCAGCCAGCGGTTCGCGCCGCTCAACAGCTGGCCCGACAACGTGAACCTCGACAAGGCTCGCCGCCTGCTCTGGCCCGTCAAGGCCAAGCACGGCCGCAAGATCTCGTGGGCTGACCTCTTCATCCTCGCGGGCAACGTCGCCCTCGAGACGATGGGCTTCAAGACCTTCGGTTTCGCGGGCGGCCGGCCCGACATCTGGGAGCCCGAGCAGGACATCTACTGGGGCACGGAGAAGAAGTGGCTCGAGAACAAGCGGTACTCGGGCGATCGCGACCTCGAGAACCCGCTCGCCGCCGTGCAGATGGGCCTGATCTACGTGAACCCCGAGGGCCCCGACGGGAACCCCGACCCGCTCGCGGCGGCCAGGGACATCCGCGAGACCTTCGCCCGCATGGCGATGAACGACGAGGAGACCGTGGCGCTCATCGCCGGCGGCCACACCTTCGGCAAGTGCCACGGCGCGGGCGACGCCAAGCTGCTGGGCCCCGAGCCCGAAGCCGCGGCGATCGAGGAGCAGGGCTTCGGCTGGACCTCGTCCTTCCGCAGCGGCAAGGGCAAGGACACCATCACCAGCGGCCTTGAAGTGACGTGGACGACCACGCCCACCACGTGGAGCAACAACTACCTGCACAACCTCTTCGCCTACGAGTGGGAGCTCACCAAGAGCCCCGCGGGCGCGCACCAGTGGAAGCCCAAGGGCGCCGCCGGCGCGGGCACGGTTCCCGATGCGCACGACGCTTCCCTCAAGCATGCCCCGGCGATGCTCACCACGGACCTCTCGCTGCGATTCGACCCGGCGTACGAGAAGATCTCTCGCCGCTTCCTCGCCAACCCCGCCGAGTTCGCCGACGCCTTCGCTCGCGCGTGGTTCAAGCTCACGCACCGCGACATGGGGCCTCGCGCTCGTTACATCGGGCCGGAGGCGCCCGCCGAGGAGCTCATCTGGCAGGATCCGGTGCCCGCGGTCGACCATCCGCTGGTCGATGCCGCGGATGTCGCGGGGCTGAAGCAGCGGGTGATGGCCTCGGGCCTGAGCGTCTCGGACGCGGTCTTCGTGGCGTGGGCGTCGGCCTCGACGTTCCGCGGCTCGGACAAGCGGGGCGGCGCGAATGGCGCTCGCATCCGCCTCGCCCCGCAGAAGGACTGGTCGGTCAACCAGCCCGCCCGCCTCGCGAGCGTGCTCGCCACGCTCGAGCGAGTCCGCGGCGAGTTCAACGCAAGCCAGAAGGGGGGCAAGCGGATCTCGCTGGCCGACCTCATCGTGCTCGCCGGGTGCGCAGGCGTCGAGCAGGCGGCCAAGGCCGCGGGCGTGACCGTCACGGTGCCCTTCACGCCCGGCCGCACCGACGCCACCGAGGCGCAGACGGACGCCGCGTCGTTCGCGGTGCTCGAGCCGGCGGCCGACGGGTTCCGCAACCACCTCAAGGCGAGGTTTTCCGTCCCCGCCGAGCGGCTGCTGATCGACCGTGCTCAGTTGCTCACGCTCACCGCGCCCGAGATGACCGTGCTGATCGGCGGCATGCGCGCCCTCGACGCCAACACCGACGGCGCCCCCCACGGCGTCCTCACCTCGCGTCCCGGCACGCTCAGCACCGACTTCTTCGTCAACCTGCTCGACATGGCCACGCAGTGGAAGCCCACGAGCCCGGAGGCGGAGACCTTCGAAGGCCTCGACCGGGCCACGGGAACGCGTCGCTGGACCGCCACGCGGGTCGACCTGGTTTTCGGATCCAACTCGCAACTGCGGGCGCTCGCCGAGGTGTACGCGTCGACCGACGCGACGGAGAAGTTCGTGCACGACTTCGTGAAGGCGTGGTCGAAGGTGATGAACCTCGACCGGTTCGACCTGTCGAGGTGACCGCCGACCGAATCGCCTCCGCGATCGCGAGGCGATTCCCGAACATGGCCGGGGGTGGCCATGCCTCGTGGCCACCTCCGCTTGCGTCGATGACACGCGCCCGACCCCGGAGGGGTCGCCGCGAGGTCGGGCGCAACCCGCGGCGACGCATCCGCGGGAATGGTCCACAGCCCCGCGGCCCTTCCCCGTCGCCCGCCTCGGTCATACGCTGGGGGCATGCAACTGCTTGCTGGAAAGTCCGGACTCGTGATCGGCGTGGCCAATGAACGCTCCTACGCGTGGCACATCGCCAAGGCCCTCACCGACCACGGCGCGACGTGCGCCTTCACCCACTTGCCCGGCGACCGCAACGCCCATCGCGTGAAGCGGTCCCTCACCGAGATGGGCAAGCCCGACGCGTGGCTGCAGCCCCTGGACGCCTCGAACGACGCCGACATCGAGGCGGTCTTCGCGAGGTACGGCCAGGACTTTCCGCGGCTCGACTTTGTCATTCACTCGATCGCCTTCGCCGAACGCGACCTGCTTCAGCCCGGCAAGTTCGTCACGACGCCCCGCGCGCAGTATCTGAGCGCCATCGACATCTCGGCGTACACGCTGGTGGCCTTCGCCCGCGCCGCCAAGCCGCTGATGCAGCGAAACGGCGGGGGCTCGATCCTCAGCATGTCGTACTACGGGGCGGAGAAGGTGGTGCCGGGGTACAACATCATGGGCGTGGCCAAGGCCGCGCTCGAGTGCACCAACCGCTACCTCGCCAACGAACTGGGCGAGGCGGGCATCCGCGTCAACTGCATCTCCGGGGGCTACCTCCGCACGCTGGCCAGCTCGGCCGTCGGGGGCACCGAGAAGATGGCCGACGCCGTCTCCACCCACGCCCCGCTCCGCCGCGGCGTCGAAGGCGCGGACGTGGGCAAGACCGCCGTCTATCTGTGCAGCGACCTCGCCAGCGGCGTCACCGGCGAGACGATCTACGTCGACTGCGGCGTGAACATTCTGGGGGCGTGAGGCCCTTCGGCCTCCCCTCCCACATCAGGCATTGACTTGCAGCGGCTCGGCCCCTCGCGTGGCCACTTCGCGGGCGATGGCGTCGACGAAGGTCGCCAGGGGCATCGCACCAAGGTCCTTCTGGATGCCCCGAGCCCGCACCGACACGGCGTTGTTCTCGGCGTCGCGAGGGCCCACCACCGCCATGTAGGGCACCTTCATGTCGGCCGCCTCCTTCACCTTGGCCTGGATGCGGTCGCCGCCGAGGTCGACCGTGGCGCGAAGGCCCTTGGCCTTGAGCGCGTCGACGACGCTGACGGCGTAGTCGTTGGTCTTCTCGCTGATGGGGAGCACGCGGACCTGCTCGGGGGCGAGCCAGGCGGGGAACGCGCCGGCGAAGTGCTCGATGAGCACGCCGCAGAATCGCTCGAATGAGCCGAAGGGCGCGCGGTGGATCATCACCGGGCGATGGGGCTTGTTGTCGGGGCCGATGTAGGAGAGATCGAAGCGGATCGGCAGGTTGTAGTCGACCTGCACGGTACCCAGCTGCCACTCGCGGCCGATGACGTCCTTGATCATGAAGTCGATCTTGGGGCCGTAGAACGCGGCTTCGCCGGGCGCCTCGGTGAAGGGGACGCCCATCGACCTCGCGGCATCGCGGCAGGCCTGCTCGGCGCGGTCCCAGTTCTCGGCGGTGCCGGTGTACTTCGCGCCATCGGGGTCGCGAAGGCCCACGCGGACGCGGTAGTCGTTCATCTTGAGGGTCGTGAGGATCGTCTTGACCAGCGAGAGGCAGCCGACGATCTCGGCGGGGACCTGCTCTTCGGTGCAGAAGAGGTGGGCGTCGTCCTGCGTGAAGCCGCGGACGCGGGTCATGCCGTTGAGCTCGCCGCTCTGCTCCCAGCGGTAGACGGTGCCGAACTCGGCGAGACGCACGGGAAGGTCGCGATAGCTGTGGGGCTGGCTGGCGAAGATCTTGATGTGGTGCGGACAGTTCATCGGCTTGAGCATGTAGCCGTCGAGCAGTTCCTCGTCGGGCTTCACGCGATCGGGCGCGATGACCTCGCGACCGGCCCGCTCGTTGACGGACGAAGCCAACTTCGCCGAGACACCCTCGACGCGGTTCATCATCTCGGCGCAGCCGCAGCCCTGGGCCATGAGTTGCTCGAGGGCTTCTCGCTCGATGATGGGCGGATACTGGCTGTCCTTGTAATACGGGAAGTGGCCGCTGGTCTTGTAGAGCTCGAGCCGGCCGATGTGGGGCGTGAAGACCTGGTGGTAGCCCTGCTTGCGGAGTTCCTCGCCGATGAAGTCGGCCAGCTGCTGACGCAGGACCGAGCCGTTGGGCGTCCACAGGATGAGCCCTTGGCCGACCTGGTCGTCGATGTGGAAGAGGCGCAGGGCCTTGCCCACCACGCGGTGGTCACGCTTGCGGGCCTCTTCGAGCTGCGTGAGGTGCGAGTCGAGTTCGGCCTGCGAGGCGAAGGCGGTGCCGTAGACGCGCATCAGCCGGTCGGAGTTCTCGTCGCCGTGCCAGTAGGAAGAAGCCAGCGACATCACCTTGGCAGCGCCGACGCGGCCGGTGGAGGGGACGTGCGGACCGCGGCAGAGGTCTTCCCAGTTCTTCCCGGCCTCGCCGGTGGCGTAGAAGGAGAGTCTCGCGTTCGCGCCGGACGCCGCGGGCTTGGCTTCGCCATCGCTCTTGGCGCCCTTGTACTGCGTGGGGGGCAGGCCCAGGGCCCGTTCGGCGTTGTCGAGCTTGTACTTGTTCCCCTCGGCCTTGAGCTTGGCCAAACCCTCGCCCGCGGGAAGCTCATAGCGGGTGATCGGGCGGTTCTCCTTGATGATGGCGGCCATGCGGGCATCGATGGCGGCGAAGTGGTCGCTGCTGATGGTCTTGCCTGCGGGGACGAACATGTCGTAGAAGAAGCCGGTGTCGGTCGGGGGGCCGTAGGCGAGCTGAATTTCCTTGCCCAGAACGTCCTGAATGGCCTCGGCCATGATGTGTGCCGCGGTGTGGCGCATCAGGAAGAGGGCGTCCTTGTCGGGCTGCTTGTCGCGGGTGCGTTCGGTGATGATGGCGAGCGAGCAGTCGCGGTCGAGGAGGGTGGAGAGGTCCCGAACCTCGCCATCGACCTTGCAGCCCAGGGCCGCGGCGGCCAGCTTGGGGCCGATCGACTGCGCCACGGCCAGTGCGGACACGGGGCCGTCGAAGGACTTGGTGGAGCCGTCGGGAAGGGTGATGGTGGGCATGGCTGGGGCTGGGGGGAGCAGGGGAGTGCGGGGCGAAAAGAACGAGGCCCGGCGATGGGGTGCCGGGCCTCGGGAGGGGACGGGGTTCTACACGCGGCGGGGCCGGCTCGGCCGCGTCATCGGGAGGTGGTGAACGTCGACGTGTCGGGCCGGCTGATCATGCACGAGGATGATAGCGGCATGTCGCCACGGGCGTCGGCGAGGACGCCTTTGGAGGCCGCAACCGCGACTCCGGACACGGGGTACCAGACCTGCGTTACCCCATGAGCGGATACACTCGACCTTCACGCTCGCCACCGGCCTTTCAGGAGCCCTTTGCCATGCGATCCCGCCCCTTTGCCCGCCTCTTCGTCGTGGCCGTCGCCATGGCGATGACCGCCCCCGTGCTGGCTCAATCCAAGGCCTTCCCCGACGAGTGGTTCTTCGAGGCCGAGAAGCGTCCCGCACCGCTCAAGGGCATGGAGGGCAAGCCCGCGGCCGAGCTTGACGTGGCCTCCTGGATCGGCGACGCCACCACCATCAAGGACAACAAGGGCAAGGTCATCGTCCTCGACTTCTGGGCCACGTGGTGCGGGCCGTGCATGGCGTCGATCCCCGAGAACGTCAAGCTCGTCAGCGAGCACAAGGGCAAGGACCTGGTCTTCATCGGCATCCACGACGGCAACTCGGGGAGCGAGAAGGCCGCGGGCGTCGTCAAGTCCAAGGGGATCAACTACCCCATCGCCATCGACAAGAAGCGCAGCCCCCTGAGCGTCACCGCCGCGGCGTACAAGGTGCAGTTCTGGCCCACCTATGTGGTGATCGACAAGGCGGGCACGGTCCGCGGGGCGGGGCTCATCCCCAACCGCGTGGCCGACGCCGTGAAGGTGCTGCTGGCCGAGCCCGGCCCCAAGGGCGGCGAGACGGCCGCGGGCGCAAGCGAGTTCCCCGACGAGTCGTACCTGGGCGGCAAGATGCGCTCCAAGGCGCTGATGGCGATGGAGGGCAAGCCGATGCCCTCGCTCGACGTCGAGACGTGGTCCGCGGGCGGCTCGCCGCCCGAGTCGGCCTTCAAGGGCGTGGTGACGGTGATCCACTTCACCTCGACGCGCACGGCCGCCCGCAAGGAGCTCGAGGCCTTCGGGGCCGCCGCGGCCGAGTTCGGCTCGCAGAGCGCGACCTTCGTCGCCGTCTGCGACCCGGCTTCGCACTGGGACAAGATGCAGGAGGCCCTGGCCTCGCTCAAGATCACGACCCCCGCGGCACGCGACGCGAAGGCCGAATCCAAGGCCGACGGCAAGCAGGGCGCCGCCGACGACAAGAACGCCAAGGGTCGCACCGCCGCCGCGTTCAACGCCTCGCTGCAACCGACCACCTTCGTCATCGACCGCAAGGGCATCGTGCGTGCGGCGGGCCTGAAGGCCGGGAGTCTCAAGCCGGTGCTCGAGAAGCTGCTGGCCGAGCCCGCGCCGGGCAAGCCCGCCGCCAAGTGACCTCCGTCCCCCCCACCTCCATCGAGCGAGCCACGCCCTTGACGACGACGATCCGCCTGACCGAGCCCCCCTCGCCCGCGAGTTATCCCAACGCGTTTGCCGAAACCGTGCGTGCCCACGTGGCCAAGACCGTCGTGGGCCAGGGTCGCGTGGTCGAGCGGGTGCTCATCGCGCTGCTCACCGGCGGGCACCTGCTGCTCGAGGGCGTGCCCGGCATCGCCAAGACGCTTCTGGTGCAATCGGTGGCCAAGGCCATCGACCTCAAGTTCGGTCGCGTGCAGTTCACGATCGACCTGCTTCCTTCCGACATCGTGGGCGCGGAGATCCTCGAGCAGCGCACCGGCGAGTTCCGCGTGCACAAGGGGCCGATCTTCACCAACCTGCTCCTGGCCGACGAGATCAACCGCGCCAGCCCCAAGGTGCAGTCGGCGCTGCTCGAGGCCATGCAGGAGCGTCGCGTCTCGATCGGCGACACGACGCACGACCTGCCCGCCCCCTTCCTCGTCATCGCCACCCAGAACCCCGTGGAACAGGCCGGCACCTTCGAACTTCCCGAGGCGCAGCTCGACCGCTTCATGCTCCGCCACCGGCTGACGTACCCCTCGCCCGTCGACGAGGCCGAAGTGGTTCGGCGGAGCCTGGCCCTCCGCCTCAAGCGTCAGGGCGACGGCGCGGTCCCCATGTCGGCCTTCGACGCCATCGGCAACGACCAGAAGCTGCACGCCCGCGACCTCACCGAAGCCATGGCCAAGGTGCAGGACGTGCACGTCAGCGACGTCTTCATCCGCGACTGCGTCGAACTCGTCAACCTCACGCGTCGCCACAAGGACGTGGAGCTTGGCTGCAGCCCCCGCGCGGCGCTCGCCCTCGTGCACGCCTCGCGGGCCCGGGCCTTCATCCACGGACGCGACTACGCCGTGCCCGAGGACCTCTTCGCGCTGGCGCAAGACGTCGTGCTCCACCGCATCCGCCTTCGCTACGAGGCCGTCGCCGAGGGCCGTCGCCCCGAGGACGTCCTCGAGTCGCTGCTGGCCGACCTGACCTGAACGACGCCCGATGCCCGCGGCCTCTCCCACCGCCCCTCACGTCGAGTCCTCGCCCGCGTCCGCGGACTCGCCAGTTCACGCGCCCGCCTCGCTGGCCCGAGGCAACTTCGAGCTCGTCGTCCGCCGCCTCGCCGACGACCTGGCCTTCGGCTCGGATGTCTCCCGTTTCGTCGGCGGCGGGCTCGAATACGCGAGCTCTCGTCTCTACCAGCCCGGCGACTCGGTGCGGCAACTCGACTGGCGGCTCACCGCCCGCACGGGCAAGCCCTTCGTCAAGGAATACGAGGCCCTCAAGCGCACCTGCGTGCACATCGTCGTCGACACCTCGGCCTCGATGGCGGTCGCCTCCACGCCCCTGAGCAAGCACGACATCGCCGTCTGGGCGGCTGCGGGCATCGGACTGCTCGCCCAGCGACGCATGAGCCCGGTGGCCATCCTGGGCGCGGGCCGCCGCACCTCGCCCATGTCGCCCAGTCTTCGCGCCGGCGATCTCTGGCGCGCCATCGACCCGCTCCGGGCGCCCTCGTGCGACGAGCCCACCACGCTCGCGGAGCGGCTCTCGCGACTTCGCGCCGGGCTCGATCGCACCGCGATGGTGCTGGTCATCAGCGATCTTCACGCGCCCGACGCCATGGCCGCCTTGCGCCAGTTGGCCCAGCGCCACGACGTGGCGGTGATCCACCCCGTCGATCCCGCCGAAACCGTGCCCTTCCGCGCCGGCTTCTTCCGGGGCGAGGAGGCCGAGACGGGCCGCTCCTTCCTCGGCCGCGGCGCGGACGCCTCCCCCGGCCGCGTCGGACGCGTCCGCGCCGATCTCGCCGGCGCGGGCATCGCCTCGGTGTGCCTGCGGACCGACGAACCCTTCGTCGCGCCGCTGCGTCGATTCCTCGCGGCCCGCGCGGCCCTCTCGCGGGGGGTTCGATGATCCTGCCGCTGCTGGCCCTGCTCGCCCTCGAACCCGCGCCGACCGCCCCGCGGGGGCTGGCCTCGTCGATCACGATCGAACCCAAGGGACCCCCGCTGATCGCCAGGCCCATCGCGGCGGACCAACACCCGCCGGTGATCGTGCGGATCGAACCCCCCGACGCCTCGGGCCGCCAGCGAGTGGAGTTCATCGGTCTCGTCGCCGGCGAGCACGACCTTGGCGACTTCCTCATGCGGACCGACGGTGCGGCGCCTTCCGCCCTCGGGCCCCTGACCGTTCGGATCGAAAGCCGCCTGCCTTCCGGCAATGCCACCGACGTGCTGGGTCTGGCCGAGCCGAACCTCTCCCTCGGCCGCGGCTATGGAACCACCCTCGCGGGCATCGTGACCATCTGGGCCCTGGTGCCCGCCGTCGCGTACGTGCGGCGGCGACTGAACCGCCCGGCATTCGCGCCCCCACCGCCGCCGACGCCCGAACCCACCCTCGCCGAGCAGCTGCTGGCGATGCTCGAGTCGTGGAACGCCTCCGACCAAGGCCTCGAGCGGCAAGCGGCCCTGGAACTGCTCGCGCTTCATCACCAACGGTCGACCGTCGCCGAACGCGACGAGGCGATCGCGACGGCGATGATCAGGGCCCGCCGCGACGATCGGACGCGCGAGGTCGTGCTGGCGCTCGAGGCGTGGCTGCATGCCGGGACGGGCGATCCCGCCGCCGCACGGGAGGCGGCGTTGGCCCGCCTTCGCGAGATCGTCCGGCGCGAAGGGCCGACGCCGGGAGGCCAGGGCCCATGACCTTCACGCATCCGTGGGTGCTGTTGCTGCTCGCCGTGCCGGTGCTGCTGGCCTTTGCGGTGGCGGCTCGTTCGCCGGGCCTGACGCTGCCGCTGGACTTCGTTGCGCATCCGCGTCGACGCCTGACCGGGGCATTGCTCGGGTTGTTCGACGCGGTGCCGCTGCTGGCGTTGTCGCTCGCGATCATCCTGCTCGCGGGTCCGCAGACGCTGCAGCAGACGCGTCGAGAGCGGCAGCTCACCAACATCCAGATCTGCATGGACGTCTCGGGGAGCATGACGGGCGACCGCTACCGGCGGGCCTCCGAGGCGATCACGGACTTCACGAAGCGTCGCGAGGGCGACGCCTTCGGGCTGATGATCTTCGGCTCGGCGCAGATGCGATGGGTGCCCCTCACCCGCGATCTCTCGGCCATCCGCCAGGCGATGCCCTTCGCGAATCCCGCCAACCAGCCCTCGCACATGGGCGGCACGCTCATCGGCGCGGCCCTTCGCTACGCCCGCGACCTCTTCGAGGCCGACGCCGCCCCGGGCGATCGCATGATCATCCTCGTCTCCGACGGCGACAGTTCAGACCTTGGCGGCAGCGCGACGACCGAGATCGCCCAGCAACTCCAAGACGCGGGCATCACGCTCTACCACATTCACGTCGCGCAGGACGACATTCCCGACGCGGTGGTCGAGATCGCGAGGGCCACCGGCGGTCAGGCGCTCGCCGCCACCGACGAAGGCACGATGCGTCAGGTCTTCGACCACATCGACCGCATGAAGCCCGCCGTCTTCAAGCCCGCGGGCACCGCGCCACTGGACTTCTTCGGCCCCTTCGCCATCGGGGCGGCGTGCCTGACCGTCGTGCACGCCTTGTCCCTCCTGGGCGCGAGGTACACCCCATGGTGATCGCCCTCGCCATTGCCTTGGGCTGCCTTGCCCTGGCCATCGCGGGCGAGCGACTCCACGCCCGGCGCGTGGCCCGCGTGGCGAGACTGGCCTTCGGCCCCTCGGGCCGGCCCGCGCGATGGACCTTGCTCGCTCCGGTCGCGAGGTGCCTTGGCGTCTTCCTGCTCGCGTGGGGGAGCGTCACGCTCGCCCAGCATGATCCCGTCGAGGCCGAAACGACGCCCGACGCGAAGGCCTCGCGGCAGTTGCTGGTCTGCCTTGACGTGTCGCCGAGCATGCAGGTCGTCGACGCGGGGCCCGATGCCCAGAAGGTGACCCGTGCGGCGTGGGCCGGCAAGGTCTTCCAGGGAATCCTCGATCGCCTCGACATGAAGACGACGAGGATCACGCTCGTGGTCTTCTATTCCAAGGCCCTGGTGGTGCTCGAGCAGACCACCGACAAGAACGTCATCGCCAACATGCTCGACGGACTGCCCATGCACGTGGGCTTCAACCCGGGCCCCACCGACATGGCCGCGGGCCTGCGTGAATGCGTGCGTCTGGCCAAGCCCTGGGACCGCAAGACGGCCACGCTGGTGGTCATCGGCGACGGCGACGTCGAGCAGGGCGCGTCGGCCATCGGCTCGCTCTCGTTGCCTCCCTCCATCGCCGACACGATCGTCATCGGCGTGGGCGATCCGACCCGGGCCTCGCTGGTCTCGGGCCATTCGTCGAGGCAGGACGCCTGGACCCTCAAGCAGGTCGCCGCGAAGTTCGGGGGCGTCTACCACGACGGCAATCGGCTGCATCTGCCCTCGTCCGTGCTCGACTCGCTGACGATGCTCTCGCCCCGAAGCGGCGTGCCCCTGGGCCTTCGCGAGGCCGCCTTGACGGCCGTGGGCACGGGAGCGGCCCTGATGGCGGGCATCGGGCCGCTGCTCGCCGGGTTCGGCCTGCCCCGGGCGTTCGGGACGCAGCGTCGACGCGTGCGCGAACGTGCGGCCGCGGAGGCGGCCTCATGAGCGGTCCCGTGCGATCGCGGCTGCTCTGGTCGCTGTGGGCCGTCGTGCCCGTGGCGTTGCTGGCGTTTCACTTCGGGCCCGGCCAGGCGGCGTGGCGACGCGAGCGAGCGGCGGCACAGGTGACCGAAGCGATGCGCTTGCACGCGGCCGCGGAGGCGGCCCAGACGACGGCCTACGAGGCGCACCTCGCGACGCTGGAAGCGATGAACGTCGCGACGGACGACCCGCGGTCCAAGACGGCGCTGGCGACCCTTCGCGAGGCCGAGACCAAGGCCCGGGCGGAGGCCGAGGCGGCGTGGGGCCGCGTTGCCGACGCCTTGGCCGCGCCGATCGACGCCTTGAAGGGATCGGATGGCGCCCGAGCCGATCGTGCACGCTGGCTCCGCGGACGGGCGCTGGTGCGGTCGGGTCGCATCGAATCGGGCATCGACGAGTTGCAGTCGCTGCTCGACGACTCCGAGGGCCGTCCCGGGGCCGAGTCGTTGGCTCGCGACGTGCGAGAGGATCTGGCCACGGGACAGTACTACAAGGCGCGGCTGCTCCGGTTGGGCGGCGCGCCCGCCGCGGAGTGGCGAGAGCAGGCGACCATCGCCCGGCAGCACTTTCGGCTGTTGGCCGAGCGTGCGTCGAAGGCCGACGCGGCCGCCGGCGAGGATCTCCAACGCAACGTCGAGGTCGTGCTGAACCTCGAGCAGAGTTCGCTGGAAGACCTGCAGGGCAAGCCACGCCCCAAGTACGAGCCCCCGGGCAACCGGGAGGGCAATCGACCCGGCAAGGGCAAGACCACGCGTGCGCCCCGCAAGGGCGACGATCGCGGCGCGGGCGGGGCGGGAGACATCGGTCCGGGATGGTGATGGCCGCAGGAGCGGTCCGACGTATGCGCACGGCAGGAGCACAGGCATGAAGGCGACGATCCACATGAAGAGCATGAGCAAGGCGGAGCGGGCGGCGGGTTGGTCGTGCGCGTGCCTCATGCTGTTGGCCGGACAGGCACATGGACAGGCTGGTGGACAGGTGCCGCTGATCCGCGCCATCCCGATCGTGCGGATGCCCGCGGCAGAGCCCCCGCAGGCGCCGGAAGCGACCGGCAAGCCCGATGGTGGCGACGCGGCGGCCGGCCCCGACGGGGCCGAGGCGACGGGCAAGCCCGACGCCAAGAAGGGCGCGGGCGTCACGCTCCCTCCCGACGAGGTCGCGGAGCTCAAGGCGGCATGGGAGGCGGCCTCGCCCGAGGAGCAGCGTGAACTGCGGGCGTATTACGCCGACCTCGGCGTGGACGTCGACAAGGCGCTGGGGCTCGATGCCGCGAAGGGGGCCGAACAGGCCCGCGCGATGGAGTTGCAGGGCGCGATGCGGGAGATGGAGTTCGCTCGCACGCCGCAGGCGGTGCTGGCGGCGCGATCGAAGCTGGCCTTCGGGCAGGTGCCGCAGCCCAACGCGGCCTCGGCGAGCGCGATGGACGTGGCCCGTTGGGTGCACCTGCAGGCGATGGCGGGCGAGTGGGGCGTGCTGGGCGAGTGGCTGCGTCAGCGTCCCGAGGCCGAGGCGCAGGGCATCTACTCGACGATCCTGCAGGCGATGAACCGGGGCGATGCGGGGCTCTTGCCCGAGGAGGTCCTCTCGCTCTCGGAGGCCGCGCCGGGCGACCTCAAGCCGTGGCAACTGACGACGCTCTCGGGCATCCTCAAGAAGAGCGTGTCGCAGGCGGGCACGGCCAAGCTGCTGGCGGCGCTCAAGACGGGGACGCGGTTCTTCGGCGAATCGACGCCCGAGCACCGGTCCAGGACGGTGGAGTTCCTCGCCGGCGCGGACCTGATGCTCGAGGCGTACGAGTACCTGCCGCCGCTGCCCGAAGCGATGGCGTCGGGCGACGCGAACGTGCTGATGGTGCACGCGGGGTACAAGCTCGCCATGGCCGAACGCGAGGCCGAGCGGGCCGAGCGATTGCGGCTGGAGGCCTGGGAGCTGTACGCGCAGGTCTCGATGCTCGATCGGGCGGCGGCCAAGACGCGTCGCGAGGCGATCGATCGCGGGCTGTCGCTGCTGACGAGCGTGCCGCGGAGCCGGATCACGCCCTGGCTCGAGGGGCTCTTCGCGAACGAGGCGCTGGGGCCGGCCGCGCTCGAGCTGATGGCGCTCAAGGCGGCGGCGATCGGCGACGAGAAGCAGGCGGAGCAGAAGCGTGCGGAAGCGATCCTGACGCTCAAGGAGGCGGCGGACGTGCTCCTCTCCCGCACGACGGCGCAGAACGAATCGCTGCGGGTGCCGCTGCGGATGATGACCGCCGCGCTGCTGACGGAGATGGAGAACGCGGTGAAGGCCAAGGGGCGTCAGCAGGCCTTGACGCGGCAGGCGCAGGTGCTGCTGCGGGCGGTGCCGGGCCGGGCGTGGCTCGACGCGCTCGAGCCGAGCATGGCCGCGCGGGCGGCCAAGGCGTGCATCGCGCTGGCGACGGTGGCCGACGAGACGGACATGGCCCTGACGATGCTCGCCGACGCGGCGAAGCGAACGCCCGAGGCCGCGCCCGCGATCGCCGACGACTTCCTCTCGCACTGGCAGGAGCGGCTGAGCCCCTCCAACGACGGGATGGTGGAGGCGCAATCACTCTTCTTCTTCTACCGAGAGTCGATTCCCGCCGCGCCCCTCACGCGAGGGCGTCAACGCCGCAACCTTGAACGGCTGCACGCGGTGATGGACACGATCGCGGCCACGGGCGTCGATCCGCGGACGCTCCCGTCGATCGCGTCGGCCTTCAAGGCGTGCCACGGACGATCGGAAGTCTTCGATCGCGAGGAGATCGTCCGCATCTTCGGGCCCCTCGAGGCGATGCCCGCGACGACCTGCGTCTCGCTGGCGTCGACGATGGCGGCGAACCTCAACGGCGACTGGCGGAACCGCGCGGCCCAGCAGCAGACCGGCACCAAGCGGTCCGACAACGAGATCGCCGCCCTGGTGGACAAGGGGTACGGCGTCGCGATGGAACTCGCGCAGGCCGCCTCGGCCCGCGAGCCCGATTCGTGGCGGGTGGCCGCCCTGCGGGCGGGATTGGCCTTCGATCGCATGCAGTTCCGCAACGCCCAACGCAAGGCCGACGCGGCCTCGCTCAACGACGCCAGGAAGGCGGCCTTCGAGGCCTTCGAGTCGGCGGCCGGCGTCTACGCGGCCGCGCTGGCCCGCGGCGAGGAACGCGAGGACGCCCGCGTCTTCACCGCGTGGTTCGGCGCGGCGCTGGGCACGCCCCAGCTCAACTTCGTCAACGTCGAGGAGATGCCCGCCGAGGGATCGATCGGCGACGACCAGATCGAGCGCATCCGAAAGGCCATCAACGGCATGCCTCCGGACGTGGCCTTCCGCCACCTGAGCGACTTCGCCTCCGACGTGAGCGAGGCGGTCATGCGGTCGGACCCCGAGGTCAAGCCGCGGCTGGTGAAGCACGCGCTGCGGATCATCGGCGATCACCCGGCAGGCGCATCGCTGCGGGCGATGGACGAACTCTACCGCGACCTCGTGAAGGAAGAGATCCGCCTTCGTCTCACCGTCGACGGTCCCGACCGCATCGGCACGGGCCGCCCCTTCGG
This sequence comes from Phycisphaerae bacterium, assembly GCA_037139735.1. Classification (GTDB taxonomy): domain Bacteria; phylum Planctomycetota; class Phycisphaerae; order Phycisphaerales; family UBA1924; genus UBA2402. Next base: position 29,279 of record JBAXFU010000015.1, on the reverse strand, counting down.
CGTGCTCGTCTCGTTGCGATTCACCAACGCGGTGGATCGCGAGACGGGTGGCTTCGCCAAGTACCTCCAGAACAACGTGTGGGGCCGCGTCGGACGCGACTTCCGCGAGATCAACTACCGCGACCGCTTCCAGAAGGAGATCGAGACCTCCCTGGGCAAGGGCTTCGCCATCGAGTCGGTGGGATTCTTCGACCCCTTCATGCCGGCCCGAGGCGTGGTGGAGCAGAAACAGGGCGGCTGGCTCGAGAAGCCCATGGCCTACGTCGTGCTCAGCCGCAAGGAGGGCGCCGTCGACCGCATCCCGCCGGTCACGATGGACATGCAGTTCGACGACCAGAGCGGACCAGTCACGCTCGCGCTGCCGTCGAACCCCGTGCCGGTGGCCACCGGCGCCGACCACGCGGCGAGGCCCTCGCTCGACACCAAGGTGGAGCAGGTGATCGACGTCCGCAACGCCCGGAGCGGCGACAAGGGCGGCGTCATCACCATGGAAGTCCGCATCCGCGGCAAGGGCGTCGTCCCCGACCTTCGCGACGCGCTCGACGGCATCGACACCGCCATCGGCGGCTACGAGATCGGCGAAAAGGGCATCGAGACGCGGCCCATCCTCGTGATGCAGGAAGGGACGACCGCCACCGATCGGTTCTTCTTCAGCCGGCCCGAGCCGCCCAAGGGGGGCTACCCCGAACCCGACGACACGGGCATGTACCGTCTCGATATCGAACGGTCGTGGCTCGTCACCTACACCCCCACCGCCGGCGGCCTCGCCAACGTGTTCAAGGTGCCGACGCTCAAGGCCGGCGTGACGGCCACGGCCGAGGCGAGGCACTTCACCGACATGGACCTGGTGCCCGTGGAAGGGGGCGTGGTGCCCGTGCAGCACCGCTGGACGACGGGCGGCCTCGTGGCCTTGAGCGTGGGCGCGGTGGCGTTGGCCGGCGTGGCGACGTGGGTCTTGCGCCGCCGCGGGAAGGCCACAGCGCCGACGACGGGCTCGACGCTGATCCCCGACCGCGTGACGCCCCTGAGCGTGGTCACGGCCCTTCGCCTGCTGCGCGAGACTCGTCGCGACCTCGACTCGGCGACCCTCAAGGCGCTGACCGAGGAGATCACGTCGCTCGAGCGCGTGCACTTCGGGCCTGGTGCCGCGGCATCGCAGGCCGCGTTGGAGGTGGTGCTGGAGCGTTGGCGAGGACGATTGGGAGGGTGAGCAGAACCCGGGGATCGGGATCGGGGGCGGGCGAATGCGCAAGGACGGCCGAGCACGCGCCGCAGGCATCCGCCGTCCGCGGCGCTCAGCAGCCGCCGGCCTCCCAGGCGTGGAAGAACGTCGTGACGTCGTCGCCGTCGATGCCGCCGTCGGCGTTGACGTCGGCGATCATCTCGCCAGATTCCCAGGCGGCGAAGAAGGCGGTCATGTCGTCGCCGTCCACGCCGCCGTCCTGGTTGAAGTCGGCGGGACAGACGCCCGCGGCCTGACCGTTGAGGATGAAGGCGATGTCCTGGGGCACCGCCACCGAGAGCATGGACTTGCCGGGGTCCACCACCGGCACCCAGGCATCGGCCAGGCCATCGGGCACGAGCGCCATGGCGTTGTCGTCGGGCCGCGAGCGAGCTCCCTCCCGGGTCACCGGGACGATCCACGCCTGCACCGACGGATCGACGCACTGCACCTGCACGTCGAGCCAATAGGTCGCCGGCATGTAGGTGTAGCCGCCCAGATCAAGTTCGAGGGCCCAGATCCGTCGCGACGCGTCCGGGGGCGTCACGTAGTTCGTCGGCACCAGCGGCCTGGTGCTGAAGATCCGCAGGAGGTTCGTCGGCCTGACGGCGAGGAGTCGGTTCCGCACGGCATCGCCGTAGAAGACGTGCGTTTCCGCGCCGGCGGGGTTGGAGTCCCAGAGGCGAAGCGTCGCACCCGAAAAGGGCGATGCGCCCGGAGGCGCCGAGCCGTTGACGTAGACGAACACCGTGACCGAATCGAGCCGCCAGCCGTACTCGTGCGAGATCGTGAAGTCGTCAGCGACGCGGAAGGCCCCGCCGATGGCTCCGGGATCGGGCGAGACATTGAGCCCCGCGAGCAGGTTGACGTCGCCGGAAGAACCTCCGACCTCGGCGAAAAGGCGTCCGGCGGGCGCGGCGACGCCGCTGAAACTCCGCGACGACGTCGCGAACGCGGGAACGGCGGGGTCAGGGCTGCCGTTGCTCCACAGCGGCTGTGCGAGGGCGACCGGCGCGAGGACCAACACGAACACCGGCGCGAAAACCGACGCGAAAAACGACGGGAGGATGGGACCAGCGAGGCGGCTCATGCAAGCACCCCGCGATTCACGGGGACATAGCCCGGGAAGATCGACGCGATGTTCGGATTGCCAAGGCGGTTCTGGATGATCTCGGCGAGCACGTCGCGGTAGTCGATCGTCACCTGCAGGTCGGCGTAGTCGTAGAGGTTTTCGGTGGCCAGTCCCTGCCACTGTCGAAGCACCCGGCCGCCGGCGACCGCCGGGCCCATGAGCATCATGGCATTGCCGTGGCCGTGATCGGTGCCCATGCTGCCGTTCTCGAAGACTCGACGACCAAACTCCGACACCACGGCGACGATGTAGCCGGGATTGGATCCGGCGGACATGTCCCGATGGAAGGCGGCAAGGGCGGCCGAGAGGCGGCTCATCAGCACGGACATGGTGCCGCTGATGGGCCCTTGGGCCGAGTGAGTGTCCCAGCCGTGCACGTCGAGGGCGATGGCCTCGACGCCGATCTGCGCCTTGATCAGGGCGGCGGAGGTCTTGAGGGCGTACCCGAGCGACTCGCCGGCGTTGTACTGGGCCCCGCCCGCGGGCTGATAGTTGGCAAAGCCGATCTGATCGAGCAGGCCCACGGTGGCGAGCGTGGTGGAGGCGGTGGCACGGAGCGGATCGGCCACGGTGGCGTACATGTCCCGAAGCGCGTTGGTGCGAGCGGTCTTGGTGGCGGGGTTGCCGAGCAGGCCGAAGGTGGCCAAGTCCGGAATCGGCAGCGTGGCGGGGCCGCCCTCGAGGACTCGCTGGAGCCCGGTGCTGATGCCCACGGCCCGCAGCATCGCGGCCGGGTCGGCGGGCGCGACGCTGGCGAGATGGCGACCGAGCCAGCCCGTGAGCGAGGTGTCGCTCGAGACCTGGCCGACTTCCATGAATCGCTGGGCGTCGAAGTGCGATCGCGAAGGGTCGGGCGACCCGCAGGCATGGACGAAGAGCAGATCGCCCGCGAGATAGGCGGGACGAAGGGCCCCCATCGCCGGCGAGAGGCCGAAGAAGCCGTCAAGATCGATGCATCGAGCGGCCGCGCCGCTGTCGGGGCGGGGAATCGCCAGCGACGGGCGGGCGAGGTAGTAATCGTCGTCGCCCCAGGGAACGCACATCGAGAGTCCGTCGGCCGCGCCGCGCAGATAGATCCACACGATGGTGTCTCGCAGCGTGGAGCGGTAGTCGCGGGCCACGGCGACGCGAGGCAGCCACGACGTCATCGCGGCCAGGCCCGCAAGCGAGCCCGCGCCGGCCTGCAGGAACCCGCGCCGCGACAACTCGGCGTACTCGGGACAACATCGTGCGGGGGTGGGTTCCATGGAAAGACCGGGAAGCACGTTCAATACCACTGAAAGGCGGGAGCGCCCGCGGCCAGGCCCAAGGCCTCCGCGCGAATCGAGGCGGACGAGGGATCGATCGCGAGATAGTCGCGGACGCGATTGCGCTCGGCGGCGGGCATCTCGGAGCCGAACATCGCCGCGTCGATGCGGCCGGCCATCTGCTCGGCCCCCGAGAGCCCCGCGAAGAAGTTCGCGGCATCGGGGGTGACGCCCGAGACGGCGCCGGTCATCATCTGGGCCATGAAGTTCCACCGAGGCAGGGCGAGCCCGGACCAGAAGTCCATGCGATCCGGGTAGCCGTCGGGATTGGGCCAGTTGAAGTTGAGATGACCCGCGATGCGAAGCTGCGAGCGGATCCCGCCCGTCGAGCCGACCTGGCTGCCGGTCGCCCGGATCGCCGACACGTAGAGGTGGAAGGGCCGCTTGAACCGGGGCGTCGCGAGCGCGAGATGCTGCGGCGCGAGGATGCATCGCATCACCTCGCGAATGTCGCCGTCGGTGGCGATGAAACGCGCCGCGACGGCTCGCACCACCGACTCGGGCGCCGCGTCGCCCAGGAATCGGCGACAGAGCTTGCGGCTGACGAACCGGGCGGTGCTCGGGTGGTCGGCCAGGATGCGGAGCACCGTCAGGCCGTCGTTGATGCCGCCGCCGGCGGGGATGTCGTGGCCGAGCACCCGCTTGGCGCTGTTGTCGTGCTGCGAGGCGTTGAAGCGGAAGATGCCGGCGAGCGATCCCGCCGTGTCGGGCGTGAACTGCCAGCCGGTGAAGCAGCGGGCCACCTCCCCCACGTCGTCCTCGGTGTATCCGCCGTCGACGCCCAGCGTGTGCAGTTCCATCAACTCCCGCGCGTAGTTGAGATTGGGATTGCCCGCGATCGACAGGTGGTTGTCGAGGAAGTACAGCATCGCGGGGCTCATCGCCGACGCGGCGAGCAGATCGGCGAACTTCCCCAAGGCGTTGGCCCTCACCACCTCGCGGTCGTCGACGACCTTGAGCCAGGCGCAGGCATCCTTGTTGACGTCGATGTTGAAGTGGTCGCTCCAGAACTCGACCACCCGCTCGAGGAGCTGGCGACGCGAATAGACCGCGCGAAGGATCGCGGCCTCGATCAGCTCGTTGACGACCTGCGCGGCCGGCTGGCGATAGATCTCCCAGAAGTTGCGCGTGATCGAGGCGAGCGGCGCGATGCGGGCGTCGCACGCCGCATCGTCGATCATCGCCGGGTTGAGCTGCCGATCAAGATACCCGGCATACCCCGACGACGCGGCGTCGGCGAGTTCGGACGCGTTGATGCCGAAGGTGGCTCGCTTCACCAATCGAACCAGCAGGGCGGAGGGGTCGACATCGCCCATCGCGCTGACCGGAGCGGCCTGGTCGTCGGCCTTCGCCATGGTGGCGGCCGCGAGGGCCAGCACACTGCCGAGAAGGACCCGACGCGAGGATGGGCCCGTCGCGGCCATGGCATCGCCAGCCGGGCCGGGCCCCGGGTGGTGTGATGTGGCTTTCACGCCGCCATGATGCTGCACGCCGCTGTTCCTCTCTGCTCCTCGAACACCTGCAACGGCTCTTCCGGCCATCGTTCCGACCTCGGCGCCACACGATGCGTCCCGGCCAGGGCCTCGAGGCCCGGACCGGATCGCGACCCAACGGCGACCGCAGGCCCCTGAGGGTACAAGAATGGGGGGAAAGGTGCAAGGCAAATGAACACCCCGCACGCGTGAAATGGCGGATAACCCGGGGAGACACCGGGTGGTTTCAGCGACGGCGGCTGCGGCGGCCCGCAGCCAGGAGCAGCACGGCGAGCGACGCCGGAGCCGGGATGGGCGTGTAGGTCACCACCAGCGACGGGCGGTTGGCGGGAATGGCGGTGTTGCGGGAGTCGAGCCGCTTGGCGCTGCCGCTGACGGACTCGTTGCCGATGATGGCCCAGCCGAAGTTCGTCGACGGGGCTGCGAGCCACGACTGCACGTCCTGCACGAGTCCCGGACCCGAGAAGGTGTAGATGCCGGTGCCGACGAGTTGCTGACTGGCCGACGGGGCGGCCTCGAAGTCGCCGCCGAGCGAGGTCCAGAGCGTGGACCCGAAGAAGGCGTGCGTCCAGGTCGCGTCGCCCAGCGTGGCGGCCGCGCCGCCGCCGCCGCCCATCTGGCCGTCGGAGTTGCTCTGGCCCTCGCCCCAGTTGGATCGCATGCGGTGCAGGCCGATCCGCTCGGTGGCGGTGATGGTGCGAGAGACGCGAACGGAAAAGCGCACGTCCGTGATCGTGGACCCCGCCGGAATCGCGGCCAGGTTGAAGGCGATGAGCCCGCGGCGGAGACTGCCGTTGGAGGTCATGCCCGTGTACAGGTACGACCCCAGGCCATCGCTGAGCGAGCCGGCGGGGTCCTGGAACAGCGTGTTGTCCTTCTGGGGCGAGAGCGTCACCACGTCGGCGACGGCGACCGCGGGCAACATGACGACGAGGGACGCGAGCGTCCGGGCACGAAGGGTGGGCATGGCGACTCCCGGCGACGCGACGCCACGCGCGCGGACACGCGCACCGCCGCTGAAGCCACAGGGAATATGCCACCTGAAACGGGAAAAACGAGGGGAATCGGGCAAATCGCGTCGAATAACCCGCGCGAGCCCTGGCGGACCGCTCAACACCCGCCCGCTTGCCAGACCCGGAAGAACGTCTCGATGTCGCTGCCGTCCACCCCGCCGTCGTGGTTGACGTCGGCCGCGGTCTCGGCCGCCTCCCACGAGACGAAGAACGCGCCCACGTCGACGCCATCGACCCCGCCGTCCTGATTGAAGTCGGCGGGGCAGGCGGACTGGAAGGCCGCGAAGGCGTCGACCATGCCGTAGCCACGCACGAAGAGCCCATCGGGATGGGCGGCATCGGAGGCGGTGCTGCAGAGGGCCGCTCGCATCTGGTCGACCGTCCACCACGGGTTGGCCTGCACGAGACAGGCGACGGCGGCGGCCACGAGAGGCGTCGAGAGCGAGGTGCCGCTCGCCGAGGCGTAGGTGTCGACGGTGTCGGGATGAACGGTGGCGGTGCCGACGCCTCGTGCGAGCAGTTCGGGCTTCAGGCGACCGTCGGCGGTGGGGCCGTCGGAGGAGAAGCCGGCGATGACGCCGGTCGCGTCGGCCGCGCCGCAGGAGATGACACGCAGGCCGTCGGCGGGGGCGATGATGCTGGCGGTGGCGGGGTCGGCGTCGTGTCCCTCGTTGCCCGCCGCCGTGCAGCAGTGCAGGCCGTTCTCGGCCGCGATGTTCACCGCGACCGTCGTCACGGCGGTGCGTCCGTCGAGATCGGCGCGGGTGTACCAGTCGATGTACCCCAGCGACGAGGTCGCCACGTCGCCGCCGCGATTCTCGATGAACTCGATGCCCGCGGCGTAGTAGTCCTCCTCCACGGGCGTCTCGCTGGCGACGTTCTCCGTCTTGCACAGGATGACCGAGGCGTCGAACGCGCCGCCCACCATCCGATCGGGCAGGTACGACGCGATGCAACCGAGAATGAGCGTGCCGTGCACGTGCTGGCCGGAGGGATCGCCCGCCTCGGGACCGGTCTGGCCGTCGGCGTTGATGAAGTCGCGTTCGGCGATGACTCGCAGCGGGTGGGCGGGGTTGTTGAAGCCCTCATGCACGCGGTTGAATCCCGTGTCGAGGATGCCGATCACCACCCCCGCGCCCGTGTAGCCCCGGGCGTGAAGGGCCTGAAGGTTGATCTGCGACAGTTGCGATGAACTGCGGCCGTAGAAGTCTCGCGGCACATGGTGCGAAGCGTCCTCCGGCACCGGTTCCTCGCACGCGTCGGCCGAGCCGCAGCGACGCCCGCGAGCGACCGGTCGCACCTCCCGGACGCCCGGAAGCGAGCGGATCGCCGCGGCCTGCTCGGGCGTGGCCTCGACGCTGAGGGCGTTGAGCCAACGCGATTCGACGCGGACCGACGCCAGCGAGGCGACCGCGGCACGCGGCCCCTCGTCCAGCGGAAGGTCGCGGGCGTCCACGAGCCCCGGCGCCGTTCGACGCAGACGACGCCGCTCGAGCATGCGGGCGTCGGCCGACGCCTCGGCACGTCGCAGGGCGGCCTGCAAGGCCACAGGATCCGCCTCCACCGCGCGGGGCTGGAAAAAGACCCACGTGGGAACCGCGGGGTCGGCGGCTCCCGCGGCGACCTCGAACACGCCGGGCATCAGCACGCAGGCAAGTCCGAAACAACGAGCGCCAAAGGACATCGAATCATCCTTTCCCGGGCGAGCCCGGCAGATCCACCACCCCACGAGCATACACCATGGTTCGACGCGCTCGCCCCGCCCGTTCCGCAGTTTCACCCCCGACAGGTTACCGGGCGTGCGACGCTTCCTACCATCGCTTCGCGCGGAACTCCGACTCGCGGCATACGGTCATGCGGACCCGTCGCTGGTGCGATAAGGAGATTCGCGAGCATGTCGTGCCGCGACTCCCCTGCATCGGGCAGCGGACGAGCGGACGTCTGGTCCATGATCGACCGACCCGCGCCCGAACGACGCGGAGCGAGACACCACGAACGGCGATCAGGAACCATGTGCGGCATCAACGGCATCATCCATCTCGAGGGCGGCGGCATCGACCCGACCGTCCTTCGTCGCATGACCGACGTGGCGCGGCACCGCGGACCCGATGACCAGGGCTTCCGGCTCTTCTCGCTCGCCACCGGCGAGCACGCGGCGTACGACCCGCGTCAGGGCGTGCCCCCCGGGCGGTTCACCGGCGGGTTCGGCTTCAACCGCCTGAGCATCCTCGACCTCTCGCCCCGCGGCCACCAGCCGATGGCCAACGAGGACGGCACGATCTACATCGCCTTCAACGGCGAGGTGTACAACGCCTTCGACCACAAGCCCGCGCTCGAGGCGGCGGGCCACCGGTTCCGCAGCACGACGGACACGGAGGTGATCCTCCACCTCTACGAGGAGCACGGGATCGAGGGGTGCCTCGAGCGGCTCAACGGCATGTTCGCCCTCGCGATCGCGGACCTCCGCCGCGGCGAGGTGCACGTGGCCCGCGACCACCTGGGCATCAAGCCCCTGTATCACGCGCGGCACGCCGGGATGCTCCTCTTCGCCTCCGAGGCCAAGAGCATCATGGCCTTCCCGGGCTTCCCGCGCGAGCTCGATCCGGCGATGCTCGACGAACATCTGCTCTTCCGCTACAACGCCGGCGAAGGGTTTCTCGCCAAGGGCATCAGCCAGCTGCGACCCGGATTCCGGCTTCGCGTGGACGCGTCGGGCGCGATCAGCGTGCACCGCCACTACACGATTCCCGACGTGACGCCCGACGCCGCGGGCGCGGACGAACGCTTCGAGGCGGCCTTCGAGAAGAGCGTCAGGAGCCAGCTCATCAGCGACGTCAAGCTCGGCTGCCAGCTCTCTGGCGGCATCGACTCGACGCTGGTGACCACCGTCGCCCGCGAGCGCTTCGAACAGGACCTCGACGCCTTCTCGATCATCTTCGACGACGCCTCGGTGAGCGAGGAACCGTGGATGCGGATCGCGGCGACCAAGACCCGCACGTCGCTCCATGCCGCCACGCTGACCTTCGACTACTTCATCGAGCACCTCCGCGAGGCGACGTGGCACTACGACACGCCGCTGAACCTGGGCAACTCGGTGGGCCTCTTCCTGCTTGCGCAGGAGGCCCGCAAGCGGGTGACGGTGCTCCTCAGCGGCGACGGCGCGGACGAACTGCTGGGCGGCTATCCGCGGTTCTTCATGGCGGCGATCCGGCCCGGCGTGCTGACCGCCCTGCCCTTCCTCAGGCACCTGCCCAATCTGGGCCCCAAACTGGTTCGGAACTTCGATTCGCCCCCGGGGCTCGATCGCGAGGCCTGGTTCATCAAGTACAGCTCGTCGATGCGCGACGGGCAGGCGTTGCTGCTGAGGCCGGACGCGGACCTCGCCATGCCGCTCGAGCGTCGTCGGGCGCTCTTTCGCGAGGGACGCTCGACGTTCCTCGACGACTGCTGCAAGTACGACATGCAGACCTTCATGGTCGAGCTGCTCATCCGCCAGGACAAGATGATGATGGCGCACTCGGTCGAGAACCGCGTGCCCTTCCTCGACCGAGACGTCGTGGAGGCCGCGAGGCGGCTGCCCGTGTCGCGGCGGATCGCGAGCAATCCGTTCCGTCCGAACGCGATGGAACGGGGGACCAAGATCATCCTCAAGGAGATGGCCGAACGGCGCTTCGGCCGCGAGTTCGTCCATCGCCGCAAGTCGGGCTTCGGACTGCCGCTGCTCGACTACTTCCGCCACCCGCGATTCGAGGCCCTGCTCAACGATTCGCTGATTCCGGGCATTTCCGCCCGCGGCTGGATCGACCCTCGCACGGTCCGCGACTGGCACGCCCGCATCCGCGACCATCGCGACGCGACGCTGACCGAGGCGATGTGGACGGTCGTCTCGCTCGAGACCTGGGCGCAGGAATGCCTCGACAAGGCGCCCGAGGTTCGCACGCCCCGGGCCCTGCGGCCTCAGTGACCGGCACGATCGCCCGTTGCGAGTCGAACGGCGTGCGGCAGCACGTCGGCGATGGCCTCGAGCATCTCGGCCGCGCCGGCGGGCGAACCCGGAAGCGTGACGATGAGGGTGCGACCGGCGACGCCCGCCACCGCGCGGGAAAGGTACGCCTTGGGGTGCGCGGCCCCGCACCTCGCTCTCGCGAGCTCCATCAGGTTGGGCGCGGGCCGCTCGATGACCCGCATGGCCGCCTCGGGCGTGAGGTCGCGAGGCGAGAAGCCCGTGCCCCCGGTGACGGCCACGAGGTGAAGCCCCGCTCGAAGGTCGCACCAGAGGCGGAGCATGCCCTCGACGGGTTCGATGCCGTCGGGGACGATCGCCCGCTCCAGCACCGCCGCCCCGAGTCGCTCGCGCAGCGTCGCCTCGACGCGAGGCCCCGAGGCATCGACGGCCTCGCCGGCGGCGCAACGGTCCGACACGGTCAGCACGGCGGCGCGAATGACGAAGGGGGCGTCGCTCACGGCAGGCGATCCTGCGCCACGTACTCGCCGCTGCGACCCCCCCGCTTCTCGAGCACCCGCAGGCCGCGGACGACCATGGTCTTGTCGACGGCCTTGCCCATGTCGATGACGGTCAATGCAGCGACGCCCGCGGCGACGAGGGCCTCCATCTCGACGCCGGTGCGAGCGTGCGTCGAGGCGGTGGCGACGAGCCGCACGTGATGCGAGGTCGCGTCGGCGGGCGTGACGGTGGCCTGCACGTCGACGACATCGAGGGGCAGGGAATGGCAGAGGGGAATGAGCTCGTCGGTGCGCTTGGCGGCCTGGATGCCCGCGAGCCGCGCGACGGCGAGCAGGTCGCCCTTGGCGAGCGAGTTCTCGCGAATGGCGGCGGCGAGCGACGGCGAGACGTCGACGAAGGCCTCGGCCACGGCGACCCGGCGCGTCACGGGCTTGTCGCCCACGTCGACCATGGAGGCCGCGCCGGAGGCGTCGATGTGCGAGAGCTTCGACATGGGGTCGTCGGGAACGGGCTCGCTTACTTGTACGCCTCCATGGGGGCGCAGGTGCAGACGAGGTTGCGGTCGCCGTAGGGGTTGTCGACGCGGCCGACGAAGGGCCAGAACTTGTGCTCGGCGACCCACGGCAGCGGGAAGGCGGCCTGACGGCGCGAGTACGAGTGCTTCCACTCGTCGGCGGTGACGACGCCGCTGGTGTGCGGGGCGTTCTTGAGGGGGTTGTCGAGCTTGTCGGAGCGGCCCTCCTCGACGGCCCTGATCTCGTCGCGGATGGCGATCATGGCGTCGCAGAAGCGGTCGAGCTCGGCCTTGCTCTCGCTCTCGGTGGGCTCGATCATGAGCGTGCCGGGCACGGGCCAGCTCATGGTCGGGGCGTGGAAGCCGAAGTCCATGAGCCGCTTGGCGATGTCGTCGGTCTTGATGCCCGCCGTCTTCTCGAAGGGGCGGACGTCGATGATGAACTCGTGGGCGCAGCGGCCGCTCGCGCCCTTGTAGAGCACGTTGTAGTGGCCTTCGAGCCGGGCGGCCATGTAGTTGGCGTTGAGGATGGCGAGCTGCGTGGCCTTCTTGAGACCCGACGCGCCCATCATGGCGATGTACATCCACGAGATGACGAGGATGCTGGGCGAGCCGTACGGCGCCGCGCTCACGGGGCCGATGGCCTTGCCGCCGGCCTGCTGGGCCTTGAGCGTGCCGGGGAAGGAGACGGGGTGGCCGGGGAGGAAGGGCGCGAGGTGCGAGGCCACGCCGATGGGGCCCATGCCCGGCCCGCCGCCGCCGTGCGGGATGCAGAAGGTCTTGTGCAGGTTGAGGTGGCAAACGTCGGCGCCGATGTCGCCGGGGCGGCAGAGGCCCACCTGGGCGTTCATGTTCGCGCCGTCCATGTAGACCTGCCCGCCGCACTCGTGCACCACGCGGCAGATCTCCTTGATGCCCTCCTCGAAGACGCCGTAGGTGCTCGGATAGGTCACCATGACCGCGCCCAGGCGGTCCTTGTGCTCGAGGGCCTTGGCCTTGAGGTCGGCCAGGTCGATGTCGCCGCTCTCGGTGTTGGCCACGGGCACCACGTCGAAGCCCGCGACCACCGCGCTGGCGGGGTTGGTGCCGTGAGCGCTCTCGGGAATGAGGCAGATGGTGCGGTGCTTGTCGCCCCGGGCGTGGTGGTACGCGCGGATCACCATGAGGCCCGTGTACTCGCCCTGCGCGCCCGCGTTGGGCTGGAGCGAGACGGCCGCGAAGCCCGTGACCTCCGAGAGCCACTGCTCGAGGTCGCGGAACATCGCCTCGTACCCCTTGGCCTGCTCGAAGGGAGCGAAGGGATGCAACCCGCCGATGGTCTTCCACGTCACCGGGATCATCTCGCTCGTGGCGTTGAGCTTCATCGTGCACGAGCCCAGCGGGATCATGCTGTGCGCCAGCGAGAGGTCGCGTCCCATCAGCTTGAAGATGTAGCGGAGCATCTCGTGCTCGCCGTGGAAACTGTTGAAGACCTCGTGCGCCATGAACGCGCTGGTGCGGGCGAGCGACGCAGGGACCGAGGAGGGAGGCGTGTCGAAGGCCGAGAGATCCGCGGCGGGACCGTCGGCGGCGGCGAAGGAGGCGATGATGCCCGCCATGTCGGCCGCGGTGGCCGTCTCGTCGAGACTCACGCCCACCGTGCCGTCGGCGAAGTGACGGAGGTTGATGCCCCGGGCCTGCGAACGGGCCCGCACGGCGGCGCCGTCGGCCGCGCCGCCCTTGCCTCCGCGGACGCGGACGCGGATCGTGTCGAAGTAGGAGGCCGTGAGCACCTCGTGGCCCATCGCCGCCAGGGCGAGGGCGAGGATCGAGGTCATGCGGTGCGTGCGACGCGCGATGGCCTTGAGCCCCTCGGGGCCGTGGTAGCAGCCGTACATGCCGGCGATGATGGCCAAGAGGGCCTGCGCGGTGCAGATGTTGCTGGTGGCCTTCTCGCGCCGGATGTGCTGCTCGCGCGTCTGGATGGCCATGCGAAGGGCGCGGTTGCCCTGCGCGTCGCGAGAGACGCCGATGATGCGGCCGGGCATCTTGCGGACGTATTCGCTGCGGGTGGCGATGAAGGCCGCGTGCGGGCCGCCGAAGCCCATCGGCACGCCGAAGCGCTGCGCCGAACCCACCGCCACATCCGCGCCCAGTTCGCCGGGGGAGGCCAGCAGCGTCAGGGCGAGCAGGTCGGTGGCGACGACAACGAGGCCGCCGGCCTGGTGGACCTTCTCGATGAGCGGGCGCCAGTCGGTGATCGTGCCGCAGGTCGAGGGGTACTGCACGAGCACGCCGCAGACCGAGGCGTCGAGGGCGGGCGGGGCCTTGGCGAGATCGGCGACGACGAGCTTGATGTTGAGCCCGTCGGCGCGGGTCTGCATCACGGCGATGGTCTGTTCGTGGCACGCGCTGTCGACGATGAACGTGCCCTTGGCGTGGTCGGCCACGGCCCAGCACATGGTCATGGCCTCGGCGGCGGCGGTGGCCTCGTCGAGCAGGCTCGCGCCGGCGAGGGGCAGGCCGGTCAGGTCGCTGACCATCGTCTGGAAGTTGAGGAGGGCCTCGAGGCGGCCTTGGGCGATCTCGGCCTGATAGGGCGTGTACTGCGTGTACCACCCCGGGTTCTCGAGGATGTTGCGGAGGATCACCGTGGGGGTGTGCGTGCCGTAGTAGCCGGCCCCGATGAAGCTGCGGGCCACGACGTTGCGCGATGCCATGGACTCGAGCCGGGCCAACGCGGCCTGCTCGCCCAGGGGCTTCTCGAGCCCGGCGAGGTGCAGGGGGCGGCCGAGCCGGATCGACGCCGGGACCGTCTGCGAGACCAGGTCCTCGAGGGATGCCACGCCGATGGATCGGAGCATCGCCTCGATGTCGTCCCGGCCGGACCCGAGGTGCCGCGGCTCGAAGGTGTCAAGCGGAGCAAGGAGATCGGCGGCGGTGCTGGGTTCGGCGTGCATCAGGTCGACCTTGGAGACGGGCTTGGTGGCGGCGACGGAGGACGAAACGGTGTGGCTCATGGCGGTGTCCGGGAGGCCGAGCAAAGGGTCGCTGCGGGCAACTCGCGTGCGGGAGGGAACGGGCATCGGGCAGGCGTCCGGGCCCGGGCGGAAATGGTAGCGACGCGCCTTGGAACCGGTCGGGATTCGGGGGTTTGACCGGCCCCGGGGAACGCCGGGCTCCCGGAGGCGTACGAAGGGGGACTGCGGGCCTCACCTGCCCATCTTCACTACCATCCCGCCGGCCCCTCCCTCCCCTCCCGCAGCCCCCACGGCCCCGACCATTGCCCACTTGCCCCCACTTGCACGAGGAGTTCCCTTGAACCGACGCTCCCACCCCTGCTGGGCCTCCCTCCTGTCGATCGCCACCCTCACGCTCGCCTGCCGCGCCGGCACGCCCGTGACGCCCGCCACGCTCGAGCCGTCCTCTCCCGCCTCGGTGACGCTCCCGGCGACCGAGGAGGAGATGCGTTCGCTGACGGCCCTCTACCGCAACCACCTCACGACGATCGCCAACCCCTTCTTCGAGGGCCGCGCGCCGGGAACGGACGGCAACCGGCTGGCGGCCCAGTACATCGAGTTCCAACTGAGGCGGCTGGGACTGGAACCCGCCTTCCCGACCGAGACCAAGGACGCCGAGGGAAAGGTGGTCGAGAGCCGCCCGCGGTCGAACTACCGGCAGGTCTTCACCGCGCCGCCCTCGCTGCGGCCGGGCGACTCGACCAAGATCGTCTCGCAGGCGGTCTCCTTCGACGTCGGCGGCACGATCGCCGCGTTCAAGCCCGACGTCGACTACAAGGTGCTCGGCTATTCGGGCAGCGGCGACGTGACCGGCGAGATCGCCTTCGTCGGCTACGCGACTCGCAGCGACGACAAGGGGTACGACACCTTCTTCGGCGGCGCGAAGGTCGAGGGCAAGATCGCGATGGTGCTGCGGTTCGAGCCCATGGACGAGAAGGGCAAGAGCCGCTGGGGAGCGTCGGGCGCATGGACGACCGCGGCGGCCCTCGATTCCAAGCTGCGGGCGGTCGAGCGGGCCGGCGCGGCCGCGATCATCCTCGTCAATCCTCCCGGCGCGGATGATCCGAGGGCGACCAAGCTGGAAGGGCTCGAGTTGAGCGGCGCGAGGGGCAACTCGAGCAAGGTGCCGGTGATCATGATGTCGCAGGACGCCGCGGACCGGCTGGTGAAGGCCGCGGACGAATCCGGCCGCGGTCTTCGCGACCTTCGCGAACAGGCCGACACGCTGGCGAAGGAAACCGCCGGCATCATCGCGCTGCCCAAGGCCAGGGCGACCGTGAAGGTGGGCGTCGAGCGGGTTCCCCTGCTCACGGACAACGTCGGCGCCATCCTGCCGGGCAAGGGCGCGCTGGCCGAGGAGTTCATCGTCATCGGCAGCCACTACGACCACGTGGGCTACGGCTACTTCGGCTCCCGCGACCCCGACCCCCGAGGCAAGATCCACGCCGGCGCCGACGACAACGGCAGCGGCACCTCGGGCAACCTGCTCACCGCCGAGCGATTCGTGAAGGCCTATGCCGCGTTGGCCGAAGGGGCCCAGGCCAGGTCGATCCTCTTCCTGTGGTTCAGCGCCGAGGAATCGGGACTGGTGGGCTCGCGTCACTACGTGAAGCACCCGATCGTCCCCATCGAAAAGCACGCGATGATGCTGAACATGGACATGATCGGCCGCCTGCGCGAAGGCAAGATGGAACTCGGCGGCGTCGGCACCGCCGAGGGATTCGAGGCGTGGCTGCAGCCGTACGTCGACTCCTCCGGGCTCAAGATCAAGCAGACCAAGAGCGGCTTTGGCCCCTCCGACCACGCGTCGTTCACGGGCGTCAAGGTGCCCACGCTCTTCTTCTTCACCCAACTCCACAAGGAATATCACACGCCCGCCGACGTGGTCGACACGATCAACTTCGACGGCGCGGTGCAGGTGGCGGACTTGGCCTTCCGCATCGGCTTCGATGCCGCCAGACGCCCCGAACCCTTCGTCTTCTCGAACGGCGAACCCAAGGCCGACGCGCCCGTCGACGACAAGAAGGATGAGGGCAAGAAGGATGATCCGGCCCAGGAGAACCGCCCCGGCAACGTCGGGGGCGTGGCCGTGGGCGTGCGTTTCGGCATCGCGCCGGGCGACTACGCCGGCGAGGAGCCGGGCGTGCTCGTGGGCGAGGTCTTCCCCGATCTGCCCGCCGCCAAGGCGGGGCTCAAGGAAGGCGATCTGATGACCAAGTGGAACGACACCGAGCTCAAGGACGTGGCGGGCTGGATGCCGCTGCTCTCGAAGGCCAAGCCGGGCGATGTCGTGAAGATCACGTACCGCCGCAAGACGGACGGGGCGATGAAGGAGTTCACGACCGAGTGCACGCTGGTGGCCAGGGCCCCCAAGGCGCAACAGTGAACCCCGCGGCATCGACGCGGAACGCAAGGGCATGATCGACAGCACCAACACGCTCTCGCTCTCGGATCTCTACGCGAGATTCGACATGACGGGCCTGATCCGGCGGCTCCTGGAACTCGCGCACGACGAGGACATGGGCATCCCGCGCCCCTCCTCCGCGCCGGGCCGCGACACGGTCCGCAGCGACGGCGACATCACGTCGGAATGCTGCATCGACGTGGCCCGCATCGGCGAGGCCAAGGTGGTGGCGCGGGGCGCGGGCAGGATCGCCGGGCTGGCGGCCCTGCCGGAGCTCATGCGACTCTTTGCGCCCAGTTCGACCGCCACCACCCATGCCTCGGACGGCGAGGACGTCGCCCCCCTGACGACGCTGGCGACCCTGCGGGGGCCGCTCGACGAGTTGCTCGGCCTCGAGCGCACGCTGCTGAACCTGCTCGGGCGACTGTCGGGCATCGCCACGCGCACGCGGACCTTCGCGAGGGCCATGGAACCCGGCGGCCGCGCCAGGCTCTACGACACCCGCAAGACGACCCCGGGCCTCCGGGTGCTCGAGAAGTACGCCGTCCGCTGCGGCGGGGGCTTCTGCCACCGCATCGGCCTCTTCGACGCCGTGCTCATCAAGGACAACCACATCGCGGGCGTCGACGTGAAGGATCTGCCCAGGTTCATCCAGCGTGCCGCCACGCTGGCGAGGGTGAAGGGCCATCCCGCCTTCATCGAGGTGGAGGTGGACACGCTCGATCAGTTCGAGGCGCTGCTCACGCTGCCCCCCGGCACCGTCGACATCATCCTGCTCGACAACATGTCGTGCGAACGCATGACCCACGCGGCGCGACGTCGCGACGAGGTCAACCCCGCGCTCGAACTCGAGGCCTCGGGCGGCATCACCCTCGAGACGATCAAGGCCATCTCCCGCACCGGCGTCGACCGCATCAGCGTGGGCGGACTCACCCATTCGGCCGTCGTGCTCGACGTGGCCATGGATGTCGACGGATGACCCGCGGGGCGTGCCGGCCATGAATCGCCTTGACGGCCGACTCTCGACGTGGCCCGCGAGTTTCGGAGCCGCCCCACCGCTTCGTCTTCTGGCGCAGGCCCGGTCCACGCAGGATGCGGCTCGAGGGTGGCGAGGGCCGACGCCGCTGGCCGTGCTGGCCGCGAGGCAGACCGCCGGGCGAGGTCGACTGGGACGACGCTGGGCGGACGACCAAGGCCTGGGCGTGGCGCTCACGCTGGTCCTTTCCGATGTCGACGTCGATGCGAGAAGTCTCTCGCTGGCCTGCGGCATCGCGGCCCTCGATGCCATCGGCTGCGTCTTGGGACGCAGGATGCCGCCGCTGGGGCTGCGGTGGCCCAACGACCTGATGCTCGTCGACGCGTCGGGCCGAGGCGTCCGCAAGCTTGGGGGCGTGCTGATCGAGCGTTCCGAGGGCCGCGTGCTGGCGGGCATCGGCATCAACGTGCATCAACAACCGACGGACTTCCCGCCACCCCTTCGCGACCTCGCCACGTCGCTGGCATGCCTGCACGCCGCGTGTTCGCGGCCGCGACTGGCGGGAGCGCTCGCTCGCGCGGTGATCGACTGGTCGCGACGCCCTCGCGAGGAGATCGTGGAGCGGTGGAAGCGTCACGATGCGCTCCGGGGCGCGTCGACGGCCTTCGAGTCGGGGGCCGCGCGGATCGAGGGCGTGGTGGAGCGAATCGAGCCTCTCGAGTTCATCGAACTTCGCACGAGCGGCGGGCTCGAACGAGTGTCCGCGGCGACCGCGGTGCGAAGCGAGCCCAGGGGCCGCTGACCGAAGCCAGACCGTCAGCAGCCGCCGGCCTGCCACAGGATGAAGAAGGTCTGCACGTCGCCGCCGTCGACGCCGCCGTCCTGGTTGACGTCGGCGCGGGTGTCGCCGGTCTGCCAGACGAGGAAGAAGGCCTCGACATCCGCGCCGTCGATGCCGCCGTCGCCGTTGAAGTCGGCAGGGCAGGAGGCCGTGGTTCGGTACGCGCGGACGAGGGTGCCGGTGCTGGCGACCACGAGCGTGCCGTCGGTGCCGAGCACGGGGCCGCCTTGATTGAGATTGCCGTCAAAGGGTGTTTCCCAGCGAAGCGTGAGATCGGGGTTGAAGGAATAGAGGCGGCCGCCGTTGGCGCCGCCGGCGGTGCCGTTGGAGAGGTAGATGACGCCGCGGGCGTCGACGGCCATGTGGACCTGCATGTAGTCGCCGGTGATGGGCGCGGGGTGGGTGGCGATGACCGCGCCGGTGGCGGGGTTGAGCCGCTGGAGGGTGCCGGAGGCCACGTTGTCCTGCGTGCCGGTCCATGACATGCTGTAGATGGAGCCGTCGGGCCCGACGCCCCATCGCGAGTACTCGCCGCCGCCGCCGGAGGAGGTGCGCCAGTTCTGGACGATGGCGGTGCCGGTGTCGGTGAAGGAGTAGAGGAAGTCGCTGCTGACGCTGAAGTTCTGCGAGAAGGGGAGGTAGATGCGGCCGTCGGTGCCGATGTACAGGCCGTTGTGGAGCAGGCCGCCGGCGAGCGAAGGGCCCTGATAGAGAGAAGCGCCGGTGGTGGCGTCGAACTTGCGGACGGCGATGCGGTTGCCGGTGACGAGGTCGGCGGTGTAGACGGCGTTGCCGTTGATCACGACGCCGGTGGTGTTGCCCACCTGCTCGACGCGCGCGGTCCGCCAGAGGAGTTGCCCCGTCACGGCGTCGATGCGTTCGATCCACCGCCACGAAGGCACGATGAGGTCGCCGTCATCGGCGAAGACCGCGCCGGTGTAGGGGCCGGCGAGGATCTGGTATCGGGGCACGCTCGTGCCCCCCGCCGTGTGCCACAGCACCGCGCCCGTCGCCGCGTCGAGGCAGTAGAGCGGGGCGTCGACGCTGCCCCCGTTGCCCGAGCGGCTGGCGAAGAGCCGCCCGCTCTTGACGCCCGCGATCCACGTCGTCCAGTCGCCCGTCTCGAAGGGCAGGTCGGCGGTCCACAGGACCGCGCCCGTATCGAGGTCCATCGCGTAGATCGTGGCGTCGTTGGGCGGCGGCGTGCCTTGGGGGAAGGCGGTCTGCCTCACCATGAAGACGCGGCGGCCCTCGATGACGGGGTTCCACGCGATGTAGCTGAAGGGGCCGCCCTGCCACAGCAGGTCCGAGGCGCCGACCCCGTCGGGGCCGTTGACGTTCACCAGTCCGTTCATGCGGCCGTTGCCGCCAAGGTTGGACCAGTCCTGCGGCTGCGCGAGCGAGGACCCTGCGAGCATGAGTGTCGCCGCGGCGGCGAGTCGGATGATCCGTGACGTGTCGAAGGTGGTCATGAATGAACCCATGATCATGCCGCGTCGAGCCTTGAACAAGGTCGGACGCAACGATTCAGCAGCCGCCCGCCTCCCACACCACGAAGAAGGCCTCGACGTCCGAGCCGTCGACGCCGCCGTCCTCGTTGACGTCCGAGACGGCCCCGCCCGCCTCCCACGCGACGAAGAACGCGGCGACATCGGACCCGTCGACGCCGCCGTCGCCATTGAAGTCCGCCTTGCAGGGGCGTCTGGCGACCACTCGGAAGTTGTCGTAGTCGACGACGATCGAGTACGCCCCGCCAGTCGTCGAGTTCGAGGTGACGAAGCCGAACCTGATGGGCTGACCCGCGGCGGAGAAGTCCGGACGCCCGGGTTGGCCGTCGATGCGAGAGAACTGGTCGATGCCGAGGTTCGCGAAGTCGAGCCGGATCCACGAACCCGAGGACCCCGTGACCAACCCTCCCGCGGCATAGACGATCTGCCCTTGCTTGAGCCCGACGCTCACGCCCTGCCCGTCGCCAAAGCCGTTCACCATCCTCGCGTCGATCGACATCGAAATGGATTCGAGCGGCCCCTGCGACGCCGGTTCATATCGCGTGGCGAGGGTCGTGCCGTATCGATGGAAGCCGATCACGCTCGAGCCGGCGGCGCCGTTGACCGCACTGGCGACGCGACGAGCCGTGCCGGGCTGGCCGCTCAACGACGCGACGCCGGTGACGGTGCCGCCTTCGACTCGCTGGAACACCTCGAGCCCCCATGTGCCCGCGGCAAAGTCGCCATCGGCATAGACGACCTGCGCCGCGCAACTCACGCACGAGACACCCACCGCCGCGAGGAAGATCCTGATCATGGCCATGCTCCGAGAATGATCCCCACACGACCCGCCTTGAGAACATACACCGGATTGCCGCGTTCGCAACCCCCCGCGGCGCGAATTCTCAGGTCCCAGAACCTGCGCCGCCGGCGCCTGGACCGGGCGACGAGGCATCAGGATCTTCGCGGGGAACATCCGGGTTGGCTTGCTCGGGCTTCTCTCGCGTCGCGGCGGGCCGCTCGACGCCGAGGTACGTGAAGGCGAACTCCGCGATGGCGTCGGCGGCGTCGCGGGCGGTCTTCTCGAGCGAGTCGACGCGCATGCGGCCGAACTCGAGTTGGATCGCGTTGACGCCCCGCTCGTTCGACGCGCCATAACGCTCCGTGATCCAACCGCCCGAAAAGAGCCGCTCGGGAAGCGGTTCGGATGCGGGCGGCTGCTCCCTTCCCTCGCGAGCCACCTCGTTGGATCGCAGCGGCGGTTCGACCGAGTAGCCCTTCGAGGCGAGCAGCCCGAAGATGCTGCGAGGGCCGTCGATGACCTCGTCTCCGTGTTCGGCCACGAGATGCGCCATGGATCGGCCCTGCCGGGTGCCACGGATGATCGCCTCGGGCATGCGGCCCTGCCCGTGCACATCGACGACGAGCACGCGGCGGCCGAAGGCGTCGCGGCTGGCGGCCACACAGGTGTCGAGCGCGTGGTGATACGCCTCGTAGACGGCCTTGCCCGCGTCGGAGGCGTAGGCCTCGTCGTCGGGCGCCGGATCGGGCGCCCGATTGCAGTCGGCGTCCTTGCGCGAGAAGTGCGCCACCACCAGCGAAGGGCGGCGGCCGAACCGCTCGGTCAGCCGCTGCGAGATGAGCAGGGCGAGCTGCGCAGTGTTGTTGTCGAGCACCTTCACGCCCTTGGTGCGCTCGACCGCGCCGGGCACCCGCACCCGACCGCCGTGCGGCGCGGAGATCACGACGGGAGCTTCGCCGAGTTGCGCGATGATGAGCGAGCCGGGCGGGGCGAGCTCGGGCCTTTGGTCCTGCGCGGGCGCGAGCGTCGCGGCACCCAGCGTCAGGAGGAGCGTCAGCAGCCAGGGTCGCAGTCGCATGATGGCGTTCCTCAGGGGCCGATCTCGTCCTCGCCGGCGTAGATGGCGCCGGACGTGGACGTTTCCCAAAGCTCGACGCGGGCCAGGCCCGCCAGTCGCGGCCGCAGGCGTTGCCAGAACCAGCGGCAGATGCCCTCGGACGTCGAGATGCCCATCCCCTCGATGTCGTTCAGGAAGCGGTGGTCGAGCTGATCCACCAGCGGCCCGCAGGCCTGCTTGATGTCGTCGAAGTCGATGACCCATCCCATCACGGGATCGATCGGACCGCGGACGTAGACGCGAAGCCGGTAGGAATGGCCGTGCACGCGGCGGCACTTGTGCCCCTCGGGCAGGTGCGACAGCTGGTGGGCCGCCTCGAACCGAAACTCCTTGAAGACCTCCACGGCACGCTCCTCGACACGATGCCCCCCGCCGCCGCCACGATCGAGGGTCAGTATATCATGGGCCCCGCCGCACCAACGCTCGCGGCGAGCCCTCCGCATGAGCCAGTCACGCCCACTCGCCGACGCCACTCGCGACGCGACCCCGACGGGGTCGGGCACGACGGCCGTCGTGCTGCTCTCGGGCGGTCTCGACAGCGCGACGGTGCTGTCGATGGCGCGGGCCTCGGGCATGACCTGTCACACGCTGGCCTTCGACTACGGGCAGCGGCATCGCCACGAACTGGTCGCCGCGGCAAGGGTCGCGGCCGCGATGGGCGCGGCGACGCATCGCACCATGCGGATCGACCTTCGCGACATCGGGGGGTCGGCCCTGACGGCGGCGATCGACGTGCCCAAGCACCGTTCGGCCTCGGCCATGGCGGCGGACATTCCCGTCACGTACGTGCCCAGCCGCAACATCATCTTCCTCTCCATGGCGTCGGCGCTGGCCGAGGTGCTCGAGGCCCGGGCGATCTTCCTGGGCGTGAACGCCATCGACTACTCGGGCTATCCCGATTGTCGCCCGGAGTTCATCGAGGCCTTCCAGCGGGTGCTCGACGTGGGCACCAAGGCGGGCGCGGAGGGCCGGCCCGTGCGCATCCACGCACCCATCCTCCGCATGACCAAGGCCCAGATCATCCGCGAGGGAACGCGACTTGGCGTCGACTATGCGTTGACGCATTCGTGCTACGACCCGGTCGATCTCGGCGGCGGCGACATCCGGGCGTGCGGCGCGTGCGACTCGTGCCAACTCCGAAGGGAAGGGTTTGCCGCCGCGGGTGTGCCCGATCCGACGCGATATGCACCGACGCGGTGAAGGTGGGCAGTAGCTCTTTACGCCCTGTCACGCCCAACCCGCCACCGATCGATCGCCACCGCGACGATGATGACGGGGCCGACGATCATCTCCTGGGCGAAACTCGGAAGGCCCGCCGCCTCACAGCGATTGTCGAGCAGGCTCATCAGCACCGCCCCGCAGAGCGTGCCGACGATCGACACGCGCCCGCCCGAGAGCGATGCCCCGCCGATCACCGCCGCGGCCACCGCCTTGAGTTCAAGCCCCACCTGGATCGTCGGATCGCCCGAACCCCCGAGTCGCGCAAACTGGATCACCGCCGCGAGGCCCGCGGCCAACCCCGCGAGGGCGTACACGAGCGCCTTCGTGCGGCCCACCGGCACGCCGCAACGCGTGGCGGCCTCCTCGTTGCTGCCGATGGCGATGGCGTGTCGTCCTGCGACGGTGCGGCGGAGGAAGAACGAACCCGCCGCCGCGAGCAGGAGGGTCAGCCACGCGGCGGGCGGAACCAGCAACCACGCCGGACGGGGCTCGGGCACGACCCACGACGCGAGCCAGCCCGCCTTGGCGTAGACGGGACTGCTGTCGCTGACGTACTTGGCGAGCCCCCTGACGAATCCCAGCATTCCCAGCGTGACGATGAAGGCCGGGAGGCCCAAGGCGGCGACGATCAGGCCATTGCATGCGCCGCAGGCCGCGCCCGTCGCCGCGGCGGCGATGATCGCCAGCACGGGCCCCCATGCGTCGTCCACGCCGCGGGAGAGCATCACCTTCGCGGCGACGACCGTGCACAGGGCCACGCACGAGCCGACGGAAAGGTCGAGGCCGCCCATGGCGATCACCAGCGTCGCGCCCAGCGCGGCGATGGCGACGATGCTCGACTGCAGCAGGATCGTGCGGACGTCGAGGAGCGAGAACGTCGCCCCCCCGCCCAGAAGCGCGACGATGACGCCCGCGGCGGCGAGCATCGCCGCGTACCGCCGCCAGGCCAGGGTGTGAGCGGTCCGTCCGAACGGCATCGTCGACGGGAGGATACGCGGCAGCGCGAAGGACCCGAGTCAGCGGCCGGAGATGAGCATCAGGTCGGCCCCCACCGCCTCGAGCATGGCGTCCTGCACCTCGGGCATGTCGCCGGGCATGAGCCGCTGCACGGCCGCGCGGCGGATGCGGCCGGTCTCGCCGGGCGAGAGGCCCGCCGCGGCCGCGCGTTCGGCGCACGCGCGAACGCCGTCGATGGTCGCCAGCGCCAGACGATCATGCTCGCGAGCGTCGGAGCCCAAGGCCTGCAGATGGCGTCGGAAGTCAACGCCCGACGCTACGTCGCCGACGGCGGCGACATACCCCACCCACGACGCGCCCAGGGCGTCCGCGAGTCGCGACGACCGGTCGGCCGGCGTGGGCGTGCCGGCCAGCAATGCCACCTTCGCCTCGTCGGCCCGATCGAACCAGAGGGAGCAATAGGCGTCCAGGAGCGAGCCCAACGCCGGACCGGTGAGCCGCTCGGCGGTCACGCCCAAGGGCATGGCGTCGCGATCGTCGACCAGCGGCACGTCCTGCACGAAGGACGATCGAGCGAGGAACTGCACCAGCGCGGCACGGTCGATCGACCGGACTTCAAGCCCCGCGGCCGCGAGGGGAAGCACGCCGGGAACGACGGGCGCCACGGGCTGCGCAACCGAGGCCATCGCCGTGCCGACCCCGACCGACGCGGGCGTGGTCGCGGGCGCGGCGGTGGTGATCGTCGTGGAACTCTGCTGGGCCACGAGATCGAGCGGGAGCAATCGCGTGTTGGTGCCGGGCGCGTTGAACATCGCCTGCGTGATGAGCTGACGGCTGCCGTCGGGCGCCACGTGCAGGCCGACGATCTGGCCCTCGAGGCCCGCGCCGACGCGGGGGTTGTCGGTGGCGATGGCGGCCGCGCCGACGGGCTTGGCGTTCCCGCCGCCGGCGATGACGAAGTCGACGCCGGTTCGGGCGACGAAGTCGACGAGGAACTCGGGACGCGTGACGTACGCGTTGCCGGATCGCTGGTTGGTGGCGACCGCGTTGACGGCCGGATTCTTCGACAGGCCGTTGATCGTGACCGAGCCGGCCGTCACCTTGATCGAGCCGGTGGAGGAGATGTCGGAGAGGATCGCGGGACGGTTGCCCGCTCGCACGTCGAGCGATCCGAAGGCGGTGAGCTTCTGGCCCTTGCCCATCGTGAAGCCGCCGGCCGCGAAGCTCGGACCGTTGACGCCGATGACGAAGGTGGTCGCGCCGTTGAACATGCCGGCCTGGGGCACGATGCGACCCGAGGCGTCGAAGCCGTCGCCGACGGCGAAGACGGCCGTCGCGACCGAAGGCGAGACGGCCAGGTCGGAGCCGAGCGTCAGGCGGCCCAGGGCGTTGGTCGATCCGATGGAACCCGCGAAGCGCAAGGGCGTGACGGTGACGTCGCCCGAGGTGTCGCCGTTGGCGCCGATGTCGGTCGTGTCGCCGGTGGAGGCGATCTTGGCGGCGGCCGCGGAGCGGAGCGCGAGGTTGCGGCCGGTGGTGTCCGAGGAATCGATGTTCCCGCGGAAGAAGAGCGTGCCCTGACCGCCGTCGATCACCGAGTTGCCGGTGAGCTGGAGCGGGCCGCCGAAGACGACGCCGCGCTGCACGGTGATGTCGCCGCCGACGAGCGTGGTGCGGTTGTTGTTGGAGGCGTTGACGAGCAGGCGGCCCAAGGCCGTGGCGGAGCCCACCGCGCCGCCGAAGGTGACGGTGCCCGTGGTGGCGATCGTGAGGTTGGACCCGGCCGCGGCGGCGTCGAGCGTGCGGGCGAAGGAGAGGGACGCGGCGTCGAAGCGAGTGTCGCCGCCGATGGTGACGGCATCGAGGAACGAGGCCTGTCCGGTGGTCTTGACCGAACCGCCGTTCACGAGCGTCGCGCCGCCGGCATCGGTCTCGAGGTTGCTCAGGGCGTTGGTGTCGCCCACCGCGCGGGCGAAGGTGGTCGTGCCAGAGGTGTTGACGATCAGCGAGCGAGCGGTGGCGCCCAGCGTGTTGACGCGGCCGCCGAAGGTGACGGGCGCGTTGACGGCCGAGATCGTGGCGTTGGCCGCGAGGGACAGGTCGTCCTGGAAGCTCACGACGCCGCCGCTGAGCGTGCCGACGATGTTGCCCGAGATCGTCGTCGGCGCGGGCGTGAGCGCGGCGAGTCGCCGGAAGCGCACGCTCTGGGCCGCGACGCTCGCCACCGAGGCGGCGCCCAAGGCGTCGAAGTCGCCGCCGGCGACGATGTTGGCGAGCGTCACCGGGCCGCGGTACGTCTGCGAACCCACGGTGGTGACGTTGGTCAGCGAGATCGCGCCCGCGGTGACATCGATCGATTCGAGATTGCTCAAGACGCCCGCGTCGCCCGCGACGCTGACGGCCGAACCCCCGTTGATCACGAGGCGGCGGGTGACTCCCTGCGAATCGACGCGAGCGGCGAAGGCGACGCCATTGCCCGCGAGCGTCACATCGGCGTCGAGCAGGGCGTTCTCGCCGTAGGTCTGCGCGCCGGTGGTGGTGACGTCGCCGCCGATCACCACGCTGCCCCCGGCGTCGGTGGCGAGCGTAGCGAGCGCCAACGCGCCGGGGACGCCCTCGATCGTGCCCCCGACCGCGCCGCCCAGTCGCGTCCGGCCCGAGGCGTTGAGGGTGAGCGAACGGATCGAGGAGTCGCTGTTGACGCGACGATCGACGTTGATGTCGGAGGCGAAGAGACGGGTGTCGTCGGCCGTGAGCCGGATGTCGTCGAGGTAGGTCTGCGCCCCCGTGGTCCGGACGGTCGCGGGCAGGAAGGTGACGCCCGTCGCGTTGGTCGTCAGCGACCCCAGCGGCGTGATGCCGCCGACATTCGCGGCAAAGACGGTGTTGGCGGTCGCCCCGCCGGAGTTGACGGCGAGGGTCCTCGACTGCACGGTGTCGGAATCGACGGTGGAACGGAAGGCGATGCTGCCGCCCGACTCGATCGTGGTGTCGGCGCCCAGCCGCATCGCGTCGCCGAAGGTGATGTCGCCCGCGACGCGGACCGTGCCCCCGTCGAGCGTGAGCGTGCCGCCGTCGTCGGTGACGAGCGTGCCGAGCCGACCCGCGTTGGTCGCGTCGCCGCCCACCGCGCCGACGAAGGACGTGAGGGGCGAGTTGACCGCCAGCGTGCGGCCGAGCGTGGCGGCGGACTGCACCGTCGAGGCGAAGGTCACGGAGGTGACGCCGGCGACGACGGTGTCGGCCTCGAGCGTGACCGGGCCCGAGAAGAGGACGGAGGTGCCCGCGACCGAACTCGAGACGCCCCCCGTCGCGGGATCGTCGCGGAGCGTGGTGGCGCCGCCGATCGTGACGGCGCCCAGCGAG
This sequence comes from Phycisphaerae bacterium, assembly GCA_037139735.1. Lineage (GTDB taxonomy): Bacteria > Planctomycetota > Phycisphaerae > Phycisphaerales > UBA1924 > UBA2402. Next base: position 1,963 of record JBAXFU010000015.1, on the reverse strand, counting down.
CGGATCGACGTGACGGACGTGGTGACGCCGCTCGCGTTGAAGGAGGCGAGCGCCACGCCCGCGCCGACGGCTCCGGTCACGTCGACCCCGCCGACGGTCGCGACCAGCCCGAGCGTCCGCTCGGAACCTGCCACGGCTGAATCGACGCGGCCGTTGATCGAGACGTTGCCCGCGGCGGCGGTGACGCTGGAGTTGCCCGCCACGCTCACGTCGCCGTTGACGGCGACCCCCGCGGCGTCGGCCAGCATCGTCCCGGCGAGCGTCGTCGCGCCGGCGTACGTCTGGCCCCCGGCCGTGTGGACGTCCTGCAGCGAGATCGACGCGCCGGTGAGGGCGAGGGTGCGAACAAGACGGCCCGCCGCGCTGCCCGCCGGGCCGCCCAGCGTGATGGCACCCGCCCCCGCGCTCACCGTGAGGTCTCGCGCGGCGACGGTGTCGTCGGCGTCGACGCCGGCGGCGAAGACCACCGCGCCGCCGCCGGTCGCGATCGACACGCTGTCGGCCACAGTGACCCCGCGACGGAACGTCACGGCGTCGCCCGTGGTGCTGACGCCCGCGGAAAGGACGACGGCGCCCGTCGCGGCGGCGTCCTGCGTGAAGGCGCCGTCGAGCGAGAGGCCCGCGCCGTCGATGGTGAGCGTGCCCGTGTTCCTGACCGTGAGCGAACCGCCCGCCGACGTCGTGACGCCCCCGGCCAGCACGATCGTGCGACCCGTCAGGGAGACCGGGCCCGCGACGCGAACCGCGGCGAGGTTCGCGATGTCCGCGGCGACGAGCGTGAAGCCCTCGAGCGCGGTCACGCCCCCCGCCTCGGCGCCGAGCGTCACGACGCCGTCGCTGCCCGCCACGCCCGAGGAACCGGCGCGAATCGTCAACGATTCGGCGCCGGCGGTCGTGCCGTTGAGCGTGCCGGTGACGCCGATCGAACCCACGTCGGCCGCGCCGGTGACCGTGCCGCCCGCGGTGGTGTCGAACGCCACGTCGGTCGCGAGCCGCACGTTGGTGGCCAGCGTGATGTCGCCGCCGGAGGTGACGATGTCCCCGCCCGCGACGTACGTCCCCGTGGTGCCCGCGTTGGTCGCGGTGGCGTTGAACCCGGCCGGCACCGCGATGCGACCCGCGGCGATGTCGCCGTTGGCGGCCGCGAGCGTCAGCGACTTGCCGGACTTGAGCGTCACGTCGGCCACGGACAGCGAAGCGCCCCGCAGCGAGAGCGACCAATCGCGGTTCAGGCCCGTGCCGGAGAGATCGAGCATGCCCGCCTGCACGGCGCCGGCATCGGCCCCGGAGCGTCCGATGGTCACGACGCCTGTGCTCGCGAGGCGCGCGAGTTCCGCCGCGTCGAGCGAGAAGGCGCCGGCCCCGCCCGCGAGTCCGACGGTGACTCCCGGCGCACTGGGCGTGAGCGTGATGCCGGCCTGCCCGGTGATCGTCGCGCCGGCGTCGAACGTGGCGCCGCTGATGGCGACCGCGCCGCCGCCCGCGTCGAGCGGGGCGCCGATGGCGACGTCGCCCGAGTGGACGAGCGTGATGCCGCCCGTGGCGGTGACGGCCGCCGTCGAGTCGAACCGCACGCCGCTGGAGGAGAAGGAGCCGCCGTTGGTGGTGATGAGCGCATCGACCGAGACGTTGCCGGCCGCCGGGTTGGCGTCGTTGGGATCGCTGTTGGCTCGCAGCACCACGTTGAGCTGGCCGCTGGTGGCGGTGATGACGTTGGAGATGACCACGTCGGCGGCCGCCTCGAGCGTGAGCGTCGCGGCGCCGGCGCCGGCGGACTTGGTGATCGAATCCTGGACGGTGATGGTGCCCGGTTGCGTGCCCGTCGGATCGGCCGTCGTGATCGTGATGTTGGTGTCGGCGTTGAGGGCGGCCTGAATGGTGTCGCGATTGACGTTCGCGTCGTCGATCGCCGGGTTGAAGACGCCTCCGACGATCACGCCGTCATCGAGGCCGCTCGCGGTGA